>JAKSDE010000036.1 GCA_022360235.1 Cytophagales bacterium | reverse complement strand
TTAATGCCTATGCGGTATATTGCCATCAATCTTTTTAGGCATTTAGGGGCTAAATCAGTAGCCAGCAGTATGCGTCAAATAGCACACGATAGCAAAGGGTTAGCGCTATTATTTTAGAATGACCTGGCCCTCCCGTGCAGGGGTGTCAAACCCTCCTGAGTAGTTGCGTTGATATCCGCACCCTGGGATTGGAGGTACGCTACGACCGCTTGATGGCCATTTCCTGCTGCCAGGTGGAGGGGCGTCCGCATCCTGAGTAGTTGCGTTGATATCCGCACCCTGAGATTGAAAGTATTCTACCATCGCTTGATGGCCCCTAGCAGCTACCAGGTGCAGGGGCATCACACCCTCCCCACTAATTGCGTTAATCACTGCAACCCAGCGTCGAGCAACTTTTTGAGGAGGAAAGGCGTGTTTTCTACAGTCCCCTATCGAAACCAGGAACTAAGAACTAGAAACTAAGGCAGCCTTCCATGAAGGAACGAAGCATAGGTATTTAATCTTCTTGCCCTGTTCAAGAAAGCGTTTTTCATAGGGTGTTTGAATGCCGTAATGGTTTTCTAAGAGGTTAGACTGATAGAGGTCTTCGGTATAGACCAGCTGCTTGATGTTTTGTGCATGGAGGGTTTCTATCGTGTAGGCAAAAAGCATAGCGTTGTCTGTTTTAAGGTGAACGATGCCGCCTGGTCGCAAGATGCTTCGATAAAGATTCAAAAACAGCGGACTCGTGAGTCTGCGTTTCTCATCACGTTTGCGTGGTCTGGGGTCTGGAAAAGTGATCCAAAGCTCGTCTACTTCGTTTTCTTCAAAAAATTGATCTACTTGCTCAATATTCGTTCGTAAGAAGGCGACATTCTCCAGCTTATTTGCTGTAGCATACCTGCTTCCTACCCATATTCTAGCGCCCTTGATGTCAACACCGATCAAATTCTTGTCAGGAAATAGTGCGGCTAACTGTACTGTATACGCTCCTTTTCCACAGGCTAATTCTACAACGATGGGGTGCTGATTCTTAAACTGGAGAGACCGCCACTTTCCTTTGATTGCTTTGTAAATGGGTTTGTCTGGCTCTATGACATTCCTGCTTTGCGCGTTATCATAAAATCGTTGTAACTTTTTTCTCATGAATTACCACTACCCTGTTACCTTAGGCGACCCTGCTAAGGTTTCATCATCAGCAAAATCGGCATACTTTTCAAAATTTTCGATAAAGGCTTGTGCTAGTTTGTTGGCTTGTGCATAATAAGCCTTCTTATCTTGCCAAGTATTGCTAGGAATGAGTAGTTCTTCCGGAACTTCAGGGCAGGATTGAGGGATTGCGATACCAAAGATGGCATGTTTTTCATAGGTAGTCCTGTCCAAGTCTCCTGCTAATGCTGCCGTAATCATGGCACGGGTGTAAGCTAGTTTCACTCTTCTTCCTACCCCATAGGGGCCGCCTACCCACCCTGTATTGACAAGCCATACATTCACTTTGTTGGCTGTTATTTTTTCTCCTAGCATGGTAGCATACTTTGTAGGATGTAAAGGTAAAAAGGCTACCCCGAAACAGGCTGAGAAAACAGTCTGAGGTTCTGTAACACCTACTTCTGTACCAGCTACTTTGGCGGTATAACCAGAAATGAAATGATACATCGCTTGCCCTTTGTTAAGTCTAGCAATGGGAGGTAAGACGCCGTAAGCATCGCATGTTAAGAAGAAAATATTCTTCGGTGCTCTTCCTACAGAAGGCGTGACAGCATTACAAATATGGTGAATGGGATAAGCTGTTCTTGTATTTTCTGTAACACGCGTATTGTTATAATCGACTGTTCTCGTACCTTCAAAAAAACGCGTATTTTCTAGGATAGCTCCAAACGTAATCGCATCAAAGATTTGCGGTTCTTTTTCTCTGGTTAAACCAACGGTTTTCGCATAGCACCCTCCTTCGAAATTAAAGATGCCTTCTTCAGACCACCCATGCTCATCATCACCGATTAAGCCACGATGAGGATCCGCTGAAAGGGTGGTCTTCCCTGTTCCTGAAAGCCCAAAGAATATAGCAGTATCTCCTTTTTTACCGACGTTAGCGGAACAGTGCATAGAGAGTATGTGGTGGTGCTGGGGCAGTAAATAGTTCAACACTGTAAAAATGCCTTTTTTCATCTCCCCTGCGTAGCCTGTTCCACCAATCAAAATAATTCTTTTCGTGAAGTTGATAATCGCAAAGTTGGCCTGTCTCGTACCATCCGTTGCTGGATTTGCGTAAAATTCAGGTACATTGATAATCGTAAAGTCAGGTAAGAAGTTAGTGCGTTCCTCTTTGGTTGGCCTCAGGAAGAGATTGTAGCAGAAGAGGTTATGCCAAGCCAGGGTGTTCACTACCCGAACATTAAGCCGGTAGGCAGGAGATGCCACGGCATAAGTATCTCTGATGTATACTTTTTTCCCCTTGAGCGACTGGATTACCTTATTATAAAGTGTCTCAAACTTTTCAGGCGTAAAAGGAAAGTTAACCGGTCCCCACCAAACTGTGTGGCTGGTCTCGTTATCCTTGACGGTAAATTTGTCTTGAGGAGTCCTTCCTTGGAACGTACCTGTATCACACATTAAGGCCCCACTCTCTGCCAAAACACCCTCGCCATTTTTGATTGCTTCCTCTATGAGTGCTGCTGGGGGTAAATTCCAATAGACCTGTGCTCCCGGGCTCAAGCCTACTTTTTCTAGCCACTGCGCGTTTACTGTTGAACTAGCTACTTCCATGCTACAATATTAGGAGAAGCTCACTCGAATTACAAGTTACGTGGATTTCTTCCTTAATAATATTTGGGGAGTGTGAATCATAGACGGGTGTCTTTTGTCTGTGAATTGCGCAAACGTATAGAAAAAAAGTTTAGCGCAGAATAAATCTTTGCTTGTACACATAAAAAAATTCTTAAATTACAGAATACTACTTTTAGCGTTATGAAAAAAATAGGCATACAAATTCTGTTACTCGTAGCTACACTAAGCTGCTCAAAGCGTAAGCATATTGAACTGAGAGAGGCGCAAAGTATACAAACTGAAGGGGGGGGGCAGAGCAACCTTACACAAACTAAAGTCACAAACTTATATAATGCAGAACGCTTACGAAATATAGGCAGATACTTATATTTTGGAGGAATTGAAGGTAGCAAAAAAATAATAGGGTACTTAGGAGAGGAGGGAGCAGATTTCAATAAAAGAGGTGAAGAAGGTAATACTTTAATGAGTTTTGTAATACAAGAAGTATCCGTGGAGATAAGTATGGGGCATACTGTAGAAGGGCTTAGCGATACTAATCTTGCGGAAAAAGAGAATTTCTGTGAAGAAGTGATAAGCTTGTTGATAGGTGAAGGGGCCAGTGTCGAGGTAGAAAATGATAGGGGTGATACGCCGCTGCATGAAGCAGCAAAAGGGGGTTTGGTAAGAGTAATGCAAGTTCTAATAGCTGCTGGGGCCGACGTCAATGCAAAAAATAAGGAGGGTATAACTCCGCTGCAGCAGGCATGGGCTCTCTTTATAGATAGGTATGATTTTACACAAGAGATACCATTACAAATTAGTTATGAAAAAGAGGCGGCGTGTCTTTTTAAGCAAAAGATTGATTCTTTATTAGAAGTAATACGAATCTTAGTAGGTCATGGGGCAGCACCCGATGTTAAAGGGGACATACGTATACGAAGCGAATATGCAAAATTATTCGTTAAAGTAGCGTACGAGTCTATAAAAGCTTTTCTAGAAACCATAGACAATTCACAAAAAAGCCCAGAAACACCCTACTTAGTTTGGGTTTTGTACAGATGGAGGGGCCTTGATGAGGGGACGGGGCTACCTGAAGATATAAGGAAGCTGATCTTTAGCAACTATTATAAAGCAAGCCCGCTCCCTTTAAGGGCAATTGAACAATTTTTAATTGCTCTTAATAAATGTGTAGATCAAAACCAAGCATCGATAGGTGACTTCGCTTCTATTACAGCAATGAAAGAAAAAGGTGAAGAATGTGAGAAAAAGATCTGTAAAATTAAACAAAGACGAGAACCCGTGCCGTAGTTCTTTCTCCTAATGCAGCCGTTTCTTCTTTCAGAGAAGTAACATTCTATGAAGAAGGGGAGCCATGTTATAACCGTGCCCATGCTCCTATTTTTCTGCTTCTTTGTACCCTATCTCGGCTAGTTTATCTTTGCCACCACCAGGCCCTTCTCTCATTACTAGTACCTCGAATTACAAGTTACGTGGATTTCTTCCTTAATAATATTTGGGGAGTGTGAATCATAGACGGGGTGTCTTTTGTCTGTGGATTGCGCAAGCATGTAGAAAAAAAGTTTAGCTCGAAATAAATCTTTGCTTGTACACATAAAAAAAATTCTTAAGTTTGTATAATACTATCTTAAATCTACATTACTACTTTTAACGTTATGAAAAAAATAGGCATACAAATTCTGTTGCTCGTAGCTACACTAAGCTGCTCAAAGCGTAAGCATATTGAACTGAGGGAAGCACAAAGTATACAAACTGAAGTGGAGCAGAGCCTTACACGAGCTATAGGCATGAAGTTATACAATGCAGAACTAGAAGAGAGCAAAAAAATAATAGAGTACTTAAGAGAGGAGGGAGCAGATTTCAATGAAACAGGTGAAGAAGGTAATACTTTAATGAGTTTTGCAATACAAGAAGCATCTAGGAAACGGTTAGGGATTGATAATTGTATTATTCTTCTCGGAAGGCCTAGCGATGTTAATCTTGCGGAAAAAAAGAGAATTTCTGTGCCAGGAGTGGTAAGCTTGTTGTTAGCTGCAGGGGCCGATGTCAATGCAAAAAATAGTAAGGGTGATACGCCGCTGCATGAAGCAGCAAAAGGGGGGTTGGTAGAAGTAATGCGAGTTCTAATAGGTGCAGGAGCCGATGTCAATGCAGAAAATAAGAGGGGTAATACTCCGCTGCATACATTAGCACGTAACGCAGGGCTAGAGAGTCATACAAAGGCCATAAAAGTCTTAATAGATGCTGGGGCTGACGTCAATGCAGAAAATTATGGGGGTGATACTCCACTGCAGCGGGCAGGGGCTCTCTTTGTAGATATGCATGATTATATTACCCAGTGGATACCATTTTGGCCTAATTATGGAGAAAAGATGGGGCGTCTTTTTAAACGAACGATTGATTCTTTATTAGAAGTAATACGAATTTTAGTAGAGCATGGGGCAGTGCCCGATGTTAAATTTTATAGTGACACATTCAGGAGTGAGCCATACGCCTTAATTACTAATGTTGGAATGCTTAATAACTACATTCGTATGCAAAGCGAAGATGCAGTATTACTTCTTAAAGTAGCGTACGAGTCTATAAAAGCTCTTCTAGAAGCCATAGAAACCCAAGAAAGCGACGAGTCTATAAAAGCTTTTCTAAAAAACATAGAAACCCAAGAAAGCGCAAAAGCACTCCACTTAGTTTGGGCTTTGGGCAAATGGAGGGGCCTTGATGAGGGGACGGAGCTACCCCAAGATATAAAAAGGCTGATCTTTAGCAACTATTATAAAGCAAGACGGCTCCCTTTAAGGGCAATTGAACAATTTTTAGATGCTCTTAATAACTATGTAGATCGAAACCAAGAATCTATAGATGACTTAGCCTTTATTACAGCAATGAGAGAGAAAGGTAAAAAATGTAAGGAAAAGATCCGTAAAATCGAACAAAGACTAGAACCCGTGCCGTAGTTCTTTCCCCTAATGCAGCCGTTTCTTCTTTCAGAGAAGTAACATTAGCTTTCCTTGAAAATAATAAAATAACACCTACTGTCTATGAAGAAGGGGAGCCATGTTATGACCGTGCCTATGCCCCTATTTTTCCGCTTCTTTGTACCCTATCTCATCCAGTTTATCGGCCCCACCACCAGGTCCTTCCATTACTACTTCCATTACTACTACTTGGTATTTTTTGCCTCGTTTTAGAGATATTGGTAAATGAGGAAACAAAGCTACACGTTATCGTGCTTTCTTCTCCAAGTAAAACCTCGAAATAGACTTCGAGTAAAGGTTGTTCACCTGAATCATTGTTTTCAGTCTTTTCAGTACATAGAGGAAATTCACCCTCGATAGTTGTAAGATCCTCACTAACCTTAAGAGTTCGTTTTATTTCCAAATGAGGATCACCTACTCTGTGTGTCGGTAAGTCGTCTGGAGGATCTACTCTGGATGATAATTCGGGTATAAGAAGAGAGGATAACTTACTCGTGATAGCAAGCAATAGCCCTTGATGCAGACAAGGAAAAATTAGCGCCTGTTTATCCGATGGAATTTTTTCTTCAATTATTCTCACAACGTTGGAAACTAAAGTATCACGTTCTTTTGTAGCCTCATCTACTTCAGCTGTAGTTTTAGCTTCTTTTATTTTAGCATTAGCTTTCTTTATCTCTTCGGTAATATTTTTTCCTCCTACTTCTATTGTCATATTTCTCTTAAGATCTATTCCTATCTGACCTACTTCTTCTTTGATATCTTTTGGCTTTGGTTCTAGCGTAAAGTAAATTTTGTAACCTTCTAATGCTCTTGCATAATTTTCTGCATTTATTTCAACTCCTTCTTGCTTTAATTCTTCCTCTAAAGTTTTTCTCAACTTCCCCATATCTTTTTTATTAGTAATAGAAATAAGACAACTTCTTTGAAGTTTACGTGCCATTTCTTTTCGATAGTCGTTAGGATTGGTTCCGTTCTCACAGATGTCATCGAAAGGTTTTTCGCATCTTCTCTCCATAAAATTACTTACAAAAACCCCACAATTGGCAGAATCTCCTATTTGTTGATGCCTCCTAGTGTTACTCTGAGTAGACCAATCTCCTCTCAATTCTTTCGTAACTTCTTTAAGTGCTTCATAAAGTTGGGAAGCAGAAATACCTAATCCATCAACCTGTCTATGTTCATTTTCAATTTTTCCTCCTTGCGAATTATAGTATTCAAGGTTTTTATTTTTGGTATCGACTGCAAAAACGACAATGTGGTTGTTAAAATTCCACCACCCCGCCTTAAGTACAAACGGAACAAAGAAAACACCACTTCCTCCCTGGTTTTGTGCTTCTTCTAGCTTTTTTTTAAATTTTGTTAGGAAGTTTTCAAGCCTATCCCTTTCTCCACTGGGAATGGGAGGAGAAGCAAGGTCCGGAATATAGGCAAATGTGGGGTTCTCTTCTTCTAAGTAACTACACCAGTTGAAGATAGTATTATTTCCTAATCTTTCTCCCGAATTTAATTTATAGATGGCTTGTTGACGTGCTAGGCTATCCTCATCATTTTCAGCTGGTTGCAATGCTTGGCCTATTTTTGTTACTTCATCTTGTGGCCCACCTCCTTGGCCCTGGCTATTCGTTAGATCATCCTTCTTTAGAGGGGCACTGACTTCTGCGCTTACTGGCCTAGCAGCTTGTTGCACAGCTCCATCTGGGCTCGAGCTAGCAGCTGAGGGCCTAGCTCCCAGACTAGCACCTGAGGGCACAGCTCCCTGCCTAACAGCTGGGGGCACACCTTCATCTGGACTCACACCTTTCTGGCTAGCAGGTGGTTGCACCGTTTGGCTCGAGCTAGCATCGGTTGATAGCACAGCTCCATCTGGGCCTATTTTTGTTGCTTCATCTTGTGGCCCACCTCCAGCTGTTTCTTCACTCGTTAGATTCTCTGGAGTAGCCTGGGGTTCTTCTACGCTTACTGAACTATTAGCTGGTTGCACTACATCTCCATCTTCTTTCTTGCTATCAGCTGATGGCACAGCTTGGCCCGGGCTAGCAGCAGCTGGGGACCCATCTCCATCTTGGCTCGAGCTAGCATCGGTTGATAGCACACCTCCCGGGCTAGCAGCTGGGGACACAACTCCAGCTGGGCTCGAGCTAACAGCTGAGGGCCTAGCTCCTGAGGGCACAGCTCCCGACTTAACAGCTTGTTGCCCAGCTACAGCTTGGCCTGTTTCTGTTTCTTGATCTTGTGGTACATCTTCCTGCTTAGCAGCTGGGGGCACACCTCCATTTAGATTCCCTAGAATGGCATTGGCTACTTTTGGAAGGCCATTATTAAAGGCATTCTCATTCTCCAATGCTTGGTCTATTTCTTCAGGTGTTAGCTTCTCTAGAATGGCCTTAACGACGGCTGTATCGGGTGGAGTAGCCTCGGCAGCTCGCCTCAATCCGTCTTGGATGGCATCATTCCCTATAGCAGCTTTTTTAGTAGGATCGTTGAGCAAGGTTTCTACTGTAGCTGTATCACCCTTGTTTACTGCATCCTTGAATGCCGCCCTGGCGTTCCACCTCGGCGTAGGATCCTCATGAGATTCTTTTTTACATCCTACTACTATAAGGGTAGCGATTAAGGCGATAGGTAAATAACTTTTAAGCATCAACCTAATACTTTGTTGCATATTAATTTCTATACGCATATCTGGGAAGTTTAGTTACACTGACGCAAGTTGCGCTAATTGTAAAATCGAAGCAAATATAACTACTTATTTATTAATTTTATCAATATCTTATCATTATTTTCTAAAATGTACTTTCGAGAGCTTTTTAACCGTGCAACGGTCTCATAAGGTAGGGGGAGCGTTCTATATTTTCCCCTCTCTTGGGTACTGCCTTCTTTCGATTCCTTTGTGGCAGGTACGTTTGGGCTAACCGTTCGCTTCTAAGTGTTTCCCAACAAGTTGCGTGAATTTTTTCCTTAGTATACTTGGGGGGTGTGAATCATAGGTAGATTTCATTGTGCGACACGATGTGTCACGTTGTAAGCACTCGTGCGACACGAGGCGCCATCAGGAGAGCGCTCATATAACCAGATAGGGCCGCGTCTATGCCCTATTGTCAACTGGACGGTGCGAAACGGGCAACTGTTTGGGGCGAAGCCTCCAGTAAAGCCCAACCAGAGTAATGAGATGGCACCAAATGGCGGCAAGGCAAAATTGGACGAGGTTGAACAGCTGTGAATCTTCAATGTAAAGTACCGTGAACAACAAGTTGCGAAACTATAGGATACGCAACCAGAAGCTAGGGTTCGATCCCAGTTGCTAAAGGAGAGAGTACGTTCTTTAGGAAAGACGCCAATGCTTCGGTACATAGGGCCCACCGCCATCTCATTTACAGCAGGCAAAGAACGTTTTCGTTCTCTACTTCGTGACACACAGAACCCGGAACTAGGAACTAAGATTAGTTTTGTCATGCGGAATATAGATTAAAGGGCCTGCAGACTAAATAACGTGTCCACAAACGCGCGTTTGTTAAAGACGTGTAGATCGTCTACTTTCTCGCCTATACCGATATATTTTACAGGAATTTTAAATTGGTCAGAGATACCGATCACTACGCCTCCTTTAGCAGTACCATCTAGTTTAGTGATGGCTAAGGCAGTTACCTCTGTTGCTTTCGTAAATGCTTCAGCCTGTATAAAAGCATTTTGTCCTGTACTGCCGTCTA
>JAKSDE010000038.1 GCA_022360235.1 Cytophagales bacterium | reverse complement strand
AGAAGGCATGCAGCTAGGAAGACAAGAAGGCATAAGAGAGATCGTCAAGAACATGTTAAAACAAGCTTGCAGTACAGAGTTAATTGCTCAGGTGACAGGCTTGAGTGATGAGGAGATTCATAAATTGAAGTAGAGCGTAGCTAGGGCATTACCAGAAAAAAAGGAAATTATTATGACATACGCACAGCAATTAAGACGGGGCCTGTAGAAAACTAGGGAGGAGTTATTTAAATTCAGTCACTGCTTACCCTCTTAGTATTCAAATACGGTGCTCAAAAGTATATCGAGCAACTTTTTGACAGGGAAAGGAATGTTTTCTACAGTCCCCTATCGTCGAGTAGACCAGGGGAATCTCACCCCTAGTCCCCCACGGGTATAATGACACTAATTTAATAATTTTATTACCTTTGCTAGTGACTCAAAATACCACCAACTGAAGTTGTTGGGTTAATTATCCCGGCTGGAAGCCGGGGGCAGTCTAAAGACATATTTTCTTCATGGTTAATTGGGTGAGCCTCAGCATGATTATTGAGAGAGGCATTAATAACTTCATCCGTTACATTCCCACTAGGGGAACTAAAATACCCTCTGCCCCAAAAATGACCACCCCAATAGCGCTTATTTATTTCAGCAAACTCTTGGTGGATTTTACCAGAGCTACGACCCTTAGTACGCTTAACGAACTCACTAACAGATACATCAGGAGGAATAGCAACAAAAAGATGAAGGTGATCACTCGACAATACACCATTAACGATTTGTACACCGAGCTCTTCTGCAACTTGAGCTATAAGCTCTCTAACACGCAGACGAAGGTCGCCTGTAAGTACTTTGTAACGTACTTGGTTATCCATACAAGATGATAACGATGGTGATAGAGAGTAGGATGGCGTTTTGTATAACTTGTCATACTGTAAAGATAACTGAAGTTTAGCCCAGCTTCCAGCTGGGGGTTTTAAACCATTTAGAGGACTATAAAAAATATAGATAAATATATTAAGTTAGTGTCATTATACCTGTGAGGGACTAGGGGTGCGATTCCCCTGGTCTACTCGACGATAGGGGACTGTAGAATACACTCCTTTCCAAACCCCACCTCCCCTTATTCAAAAGGAATAGCCATTGGCTCACCTATGTCAAAGTCAACTGGATCAACAAAGGGATACTTTCTTACATCAAAGTTTGCTTTGGAAAATTCAGATGGTAACGTAGGATAGTACGCTAGACTAATTTGGAAGGTCTTGAAGCTAAGGTGCTCATTCCTAATTCTAACGCCCAAACCTATCCCTGGGTAAAAACCTTCTTTAAAATCAGAAGGACTAATATCATTAACCATTACCGCATCTACAAAACCAAAAGAAGCCACTTTAAAGCCAAAGAAGGCCCTAGGGCTAAATAATACGGTCTCTAGGCTTAATTTTAACCTTTGCGTACCTCTAAGCGGTGACTTACCAAGACCTCTGAGTCCTCTTTCTCCATGGATATCGAGTAGTTCCTCCTCAAACATATTAAAGCCTACTAGGTAGTCAACCTTAGCAAAGTGACGCATAAGTTGACGTCTAACACTCAATAGCTCTGTAAAATAGTTAATACTTATATTGATAACCCCTTGCTCTATCGTGTTATCATGTAAGAAGCCTCCTAGTTTTATACCACTATATAAGTAACCTAATTTAGTAAGATAGCCACCTTTCGAAAGATCAAATCGTAAGTAAGGGCGGCTTATAAATTCTCCAAACTGATAGCCGTATATTATATTAAGCTTTTCTCCACAGGAAATATCCTCTGTTTTACCAAAGCCATAAACGAACCGATCTTTATAATACTTCCTGTTCGAAAAGCCCATACTTCCTAATAAAAATGTATAGCTGTGATAGCTTCTGTTAGTATCGGCCGTTAAAACAGGGTGTTCTGTAAAGTTTTTATTGGCCACCCTTCCAGTTAAGATAAATCTAAAACGGTCATTTTCTTTTTCAGGTTCGATTTTGAAAGCTCTACCTAGCCAAAATTTTTGATAGTTAAGCTTATAGGGTATTGAAAGGGTAGTATTATCTCGAGATAATGTTTCCTTTAGTATACGTTGATTAGCAAATTGGATGCCACCTGCGTAATTAATATCAGGAGTAATAAACCTTCGAAACACATGTAGACATTTAATTTTTTCATTGTAAGTAGTACGGTATTGTAGTTCACTAGTAATGAAGGTACCTCGAATATTAGGTACACTATAGACAACATCGTATCCCAACTTTTGCTTTTGGTTGGGGGTGTATAAAAATTGGTTGTCTAGCTCATGACCAATACCAAATAGGTTGAGGTGATTTACTAAAAAACTTACATGATCCATTCCAGAAAAAGATAAGCCTATCGTGATAGGAAAGATATCTTGGGTAAGAACTAACACATCAACCGTATCGCTACTATCCCTTTCTTGAAGCTTAATCTGGGCATCGAGTATATAAGGAAGTCTTCTAATGATCCTTTCACTGTCTCTTAGCTGTTCTGGAACAACACTGTCACCTTTTGAAAATAGTAAGTTATTGAAAATGATGTGATCTCTTGTTTTTGGAATTACCCTATTAGCAAAACGCTCTATATCAGTCTTAGGAACTTGGGTAGTATCTTCAAGAGTAGGCCCAAATATAGCTAGCTTTTTTAACTGAATATTACCGATAATTTTATCTTTGAAGTTCCAAAAAGATGAGTCATCTTTTGTTTTGAAAACTGTATCTTCTTCAGGATTAACAAAAATTAAATCAAATAGCTTTTTGGTAAATTCGGCTTTATAAAATTTATCTTTGAGTCTTTTATAGAAATTCTTTGTACTATCTTGTTGCATTTCTGACGCAGAAGCATATGCTTGACTTGCCAGTGCTGATCTATGTGGGTTACTCCTAGGTAATGCATATACCGTTGTTACAGTTAAAACAACGAGAAGACTGATGTAGTATCTTGGAGGGAGAATCAACGAATAAATGCTAACAAATTACTACCTTAGCTTCAAATTTAATAGAAAACACCAACTAATGAGGTAACTAGCTATACAGTTGCAATAAAAATTACCTATCGCTTGGATTATTTAATGGGAAGAGCTAGTAAATAACACTGAAACATGCTATTTTTGTGAAAAAATAGAGAAATTAGGTAAGTGATAGGCACATTTCACGCTAGAATAAGGTAAGGAAACTATATGAAGAAAAAGATGAATATAGGAAAAGTAAGCATCTTAGAAAAGATAGGTTGTATGTGCCTTAAGGAATTAAAAAAAGATCTATATAATAAGCAGGTGTTGTAGGTAACAACTATTTTCTTTATCCCTACAATGCGTATTACTACGAGCTGCAAGAAATACATAAGCGATATGGTTGTTGCCAGCTTTTTTAAATATTGTCTAACCAAGGTATAGTTAAACAGTGCGTAAAAGCTATCTTTACTGTATGCTCTTTCTTCTATCCATAGTCAACACATTATTTGCACAGGATAGGAGACAGCGACTAAAAGAATATAGAAAGGCTAAAAAATATTATACTGCTTCGGAATATGGCAGGGCCAAAGAAGCATTTAAAGAGCTTAGCGATTTAGAAAGGAAAGATGCGTTTACCCCCTACGCTTTATTTTACTATGGGCTAGCAGCCTATCATAGTGAAGAAAAAAGATTAGCAGAAAAGACTTTTCTTCAAGTCAATCAGACGTTTCAAGACTGGGATCGAAGGGAGGAAGTGTTATACTGGCTAGGGCAACTAGCCTTTGAAAAAGAAGACTACATCACAGCGCTTGACTACTTAGCTAGTATTACACAAAAAAGCTTTGAAGATTCTGTTCAGAAAATGAAGTGGCATTTTTTAAGACAAATAAATAATACAATTTTATTACTAGAACTTTTAGAGCTACATCCTCATGATCGCGTCATTGCGGAGGTGCTGGCCTATCAAATAGTTCAACAGCCTGTTGCAAAACAAGATCATGTGCTCTTAGAATTTTTGGTGAGTGAATTCAAGTTAGCTAAACAAAAATACGACTTTCTAAGTAATATCAGCACAAAAACTAAAAACAGTTACAATGTAGCTGTTCTCTTTCCTTTCTTTGTTGATGAACTTTCCTCTGAAGAAGAAAATGATAGCAACCCGTTTGTTATAGCGCTTTATGAAGGTATTAAAATAGCAGTAGAAGCGCTAAAGGAGGAAGGCATAACCATTAATCTTTATGCCTATGATACTAAAAAAGATTCATCCACTACAGTTGCTTTACTTGCGCAAGATGAAATAAAAGAGATGGATCTCATCATCGGTCCATTATATGCTTCTACTATACCGTTGGTATCCTCTTTTTCAAAACAATATCAAATTAACCTATTTAATCCTTTATCTTCTAATATGGAAGTGGTAGGAGATAATCCTTTTTCATTCCTAGTCAAATCAAGTCTTGAAACAAAAGCTAAAAAAGCGGCTGCGTTTACTACTAAAAGTATGGAAGACATGAAGGTGGGAATCGTATACGGCACCTCTCGAGAAGACTCCATCAGAGCACATACCTACAAACAGCATATTGAACGTGACGCTGCAAACGATGCAGTTTTAATGTTGAGAATTGAACCTACAGAAGCCCAGTGGTTCTTGAGTACTTTCAGAGAAATTGATGATGACCAAAGCAATGCGTATAAGCTCGATAGCTTAACCCATATTTATGTTGCCTCTAATGATGAGCTCATCGTAGCCAATGTGCTTAGCGCTGTTGAGATGCTCAACTTAGATGTGTGCTTGATAGGTGACGAGAAGTGGCTAACGCTAAAGTCTATTACTTTTGAGCAGTTACAGCGACTTAAAGTATTATTAACTGCTTGTAATTATATAGACTATAACAAGCAGCCTGTTCATGAATTTAGAGTAGCGTTTCATCACAAATTTTTTAAATACCCTACTTACTATACCTATACTGGCTATGATATGATGTTGTTCTTGGGGAGAATGTTATATAAATATGGAGTTTATTTTCAGCAGCACTGGGGTGGTAAGCTTTATGAAGGAGAGATTTTCCCAGGATTTGTTTATGGTAAATTCCATGACAACCAGCATGTACTTTTTGTTAAGTTTCAAAATGAAGAATTAGTAGTCTGTGATGAAATAATGTCTCATTAATACAGGTTAGGATGTGTGGACATTACTATAAAGCCATACTACTTAGTCGACCCTGAAGTATTATGATGGGCTTCAATGTGCAAAAAGAAATGCTTGTTTTT
>JAKSDE010000269.1 GCA_022360235.1 Cytophagales bacterium | reverse complement strand
ATGTATCGATAGAATACCACTAGCAGCATAGTGGGTTCTGTCCTAGCAGAACAATTATTTGCATGACTTCACGTCGCACCGGAACTCAGAACTAAAAACTTAGCCTGCTGCAAAACGCATCAAAAATAGAACCACCGAGCGTTATGAAGGGCCGACTAGTTCATCTTCCCCCAAGGATTGCGTAGTAAGTGGTTAGCATTGCCTAGTACTTCCTTATAAAATTTTTAATTTAAAAAAGTAATGAGATAGGCTTCAGAAGTATTTTTGTTGTCTTTAAAAATAATAACGTATGTAGATCTATTTGTACAGTGCTATTGATATTTTCTAAAGATGCCTTAACTTAGCACCACTATGTTTTTTGCTACCAATTTACGACATATACTGTTGCTTACCCTTCTTTTGGCGTTTACTGCTTGCCCTCGTGTAAAATCTTCTGTGCTAACCCAGGAAATAGATACAGCTCAAGTAGCGTCAGGGGAATTGGGGTGTACTGAAGAAAGCCTACAAGCCGCTGCAGGGAGCGTTGAAAAGATTGATGAGGCTGACCCACAACAAAGGCATGCGCCCTCCCCATGGCTAGTGCTCCCTTTTATTATCTTATTAAGTATGATCGCTACAGGACCTCTCCTGTATGAACGATATTGGCATAGAAATTATCCTAAAATAGCTATACTTTTGGCAGCTGTTGTCATGGGTTATTATCTTTTTGTGTTGCACAACGTGGAAGCGCCTGTGGAAGCGTTGGTAGAGTATGTGCAATTCATTGCTTTGATTGCGTCACTCTACATTACTTCAGGAGGAATTTTAATAGAAATCAATAGAAGCGCTACGCCCTTCGTTAATGTGGTACTCCTGCTTACAGGGGCCCTCTTAGCTAATTTAATTGGTACTACAGGTGCCTCTATGCTACTTATTCGGCCATACATACGTCTTAACCAAGCTAGCATAAAAGTATACCACATCGTCTTCTTTATCTTTATGGTGAGCAATGTGGGCGGAGCACTTACGCCTATTGGAGACCCACCGCTTTTTTTGGGTTTTCTAAAAGGTGTTCCATTCTTCTGGACGTTAAAGTACAATACCTGTCCTTGGCTAGTTGCTCTCCTTTTATTAAGCGTCATTTTTTATTTTTTAGATAAAAGCAATAAGCAAGATGCACATAAAAAAGTCTTTATTGATAATACTAAGCCTACTTTAAGCATTAAAGGAAAGAAAAATTTTATTTGGTTAGCTATCATCATCTTTGCCGTGTTTCTTGATCCCTCTATTTTTGTTGGGTTGCCAGCGATTCATTACCAAGGGCATGCTTTTTCTTTCTTACGAGAGTTGATTATGCTTAGTGTAGCATGGCTTTCTTATCGATATGCAGAAAAACATATTTTAGAAAGAAATCAATTTAATTTTGAACCTATTAAAGAAGTAGTCTTTCTCTTTATTGGTATTTTTGGTACTATGCCTCCTGCCTTAACACTAGTACGTGCCTTTGCCCAGTCTGAAGCAGGTAGTGCCCTCATTACACACAATACGTTGTATTGGGGTACGGGTACACTTTCAGCCTTCTTAGATAATGCTCCTACCTATCTTAGTTTCTTAGCAGCGAGTATGGCTACCCATGTAGTAGACATCAACCAAGTAGCGGATGTCAAGGCTTATGCACTGGGTACCTTTCATAACTCTATACGTAGTCTCGAAACCATTTCCATTGCTGCTGTGTTTTTTGGAGCGATGACGTATATTGGTAATGGGCCCAATTTTATGATAAAATCTATTGCAGGGCAGCGAGGTATTCGTATGCCTTCCTTTTTGGGTTATATTATTCGTTTTTCTCTTCCTTTTTTACTTCCTATCCTCGTTGTCGTTTGGTTATTATTTTTTGCTTTTGAACCCATCTAGTTACGAACATCTAACCCCCAATGAAGCTTTTGGCGTAGTGTATCAAAAATACTTATATGACCGATCTTAATAAGTTTTGCTTTGAAAACTTCCTTTCTGATAGTCAGTTTAACGTTAGTCTCTACCGTCTTTGAACGAGAATCGAACGAGACTAGAAACTTTTTATTTCTACTTTCTACTTTAAAAGTTAGTACAGACTTGTCTGGAACGACCAAAGGTCTAAGGGTTAGATTATGGGGGCTTATAGGGGTAATAAGTAAACTGGTAGATTGTGGTAACACAACAGGACCGCCACAACTCAAGGAATACCCTGTTGAGCCTGTGGGAGTAGCTATAATCAAGCCATCAGCCCAATAAACATTGAGCGGCTCCCCATCAATGAACGCATGTACGGTAATCATAGAAGAGCTACCTTTCTTCAGAATAGTAATCTCATTCAACGCAAAGTTAGCTTTTTCTAGGATAGGTGGATCTGCTTCCCATCTAATGAGTGTCCTGTCATCGATGACATAGTCACCGTTGAAATAATTTGCTAGTGCATAGGCGATATCTTCTTTAGGAACGGTAGCGAGAAACCCCAACCTGCCGGTATTAATACCTAGTATAGGTATTTCAGTATCCCCCACATAAGTGATCGTTTCGAGTAATGTGCCATTACCTCCCATGCTAATCATCAAATTAAAACTTGTAAGATCGTCTTCTTGTGTGAAAACATTGGAGGCAGGAAATTGGATGGAGGTAGTTTCTAAAAAAGTGAAAAATCTTTCAGATACAAATAAATCGGTTTGATATTTGGCCAATGTAGCAAGCAAATCTTCCATAAAGGGTGTTGCTTCTTCAGAGAATTCTTTTCCGTGTAAAGCTACTTTCATTATAGTACAAAGATATTCGTTATTATTTTAGGACCTGTAGAAAGCCTCCCTAATTTTTCTAAAAATCTCCTTTGAAAGCCAATAGAAGTCTATAATTGGATAGAATTTTTTAAGATTCTACAGCCCCTTAGCATAGTTTTTCGATGTACAGCCTGGCTTTATGGAATACGTAAGGCAGGTTAAGCATTTTCTCAGGTTGCTATTCTATCTTCAATGGAATAGAAATTAGTATTCGCATTTTTATAGGTTTACCTCCTTGTGTGCCTGGATGCCAGGGAGGCGCTTGGCTTACCACTTTTACAGCCTCTTCGTCCAAATCACTGCTAATGCCTTTCAATACTTTTACATCTTTGATCGAACCATCCTTATCAATAATAAAATGGAGATATACACTCCCTTCAATCCCTGCTCTTTGGGCAGCAGGAGGATAGCGAATATTTTTATAGACATAGTCATAGAAAGCTTCCATACCGCCGACGGGCATTGCTTGCGTTTCTGCGGCCACGAAGACCTCGTCTGTATCCTCTTCTCCCGGGGTTTCTGCGGCGAGTTCCTCTGTAATTTCTGTATCTAGCACTACTTCTTCCTCTACAATATCCGCTTCTTTATCAGGAACTTCTACCACTACTGGCTGCCTAGGAGGAGGGGGGGGAGAAGGCGTAACAATAGGCTGTATCATAGGAAACTCGACCAATGCCTCAAAATCACCTTCTAACTGGTATAATGTAGTAGGCTCGCTTTCTTTGTAGGTTTTCCACGAAAAAGCAATGAGGGTAATTATTATACTTACTAAGAAACCGATACCCATCCATAAGGGTCGTCTTCTATGAATATCAGCCTTAGGATTCTTTTTTCGAGTTCTGAGCTCCGAGTTCTGAGTTCCGAGTTTGATTATTCTTCTAATACCAGTCTATTTGTTCATTGATTTATCGCGTGGTAACACTGTATCATTCATTTTTTCCTGGATGACTCCGTACTTCCCCTCTTTTCACTACATGGACGACTGCCAACTAGCTACGGAAGATGCTCACTAAGCGTGATAGATGCCATGGATTATTCGGCGATCACCTTCTTATATTCCTCTGACGACAGTAAATTTTTCACCTCCTCCTGATCTTTTATTTTCACTTTAATTATCCATCCTTTCCCATAGGGATCAGAATTAATAAGTGCTGGCTCATCATTCATTTGGGTATTTATCTCAGTCACTTCTCCTGTGACAGGCATAAATAGATCTGAGACTGTTTTGACAGATTCTACACTACCCAAAATAGCATTTTGCTTTTCCTTTTCCCCTTCCTTCTTTTCAATGTCTACGTAAACGACATCGCCCAGTTCACTTTGGGCAAAGTCTGTGATACCTACCGTGGCAGTATCTCCTTCCACGCGTACCCATATATGATCTTTAGAATATTTTAGTTTGTTAGGAATGTTCATTGTTAAATCATTTTTTTAGTCAAAAATAAATACCTTCTTATAAAAATTTGCATAGCCACGTAACTACACTTATGCTATCGAAGGAGACAAACAAATTTAATGTATTATATATTAAAGAACAAGGTAATTGTGGTGTAAATTTGATAAGTAAACTATTCTTCCTGATTAGTGCAACTTGCTCTACGCGTCTTTAAGGGCAAGCTTAATCAATTCTTCTAAAGAAATTTTGTGTGAATGTTTACACAGGATAGTACTGATAGACTTTTCAGCTATATTTTTACTAATACCTAGGGTAGTGAGTGCTGTGAGTGCTTCTTGCCGTAGGTTTTCGTGGCTACTTCTATGCGCTAACAAAGGCGTGTCTTGAAGTGTTACTTTCCCTATTTTATCTTTTAGTTCCAAAATGATGCGTTGGGCAGTTTTATTACCCACCCCTTTAATCGATTTAATTAATGGAACATCTTCGTGAATAACTGCTTGCTGCAGCTCATCAGGGCTTAGCGAGGATAAAGCAGTAATCGCAGTACGAGGACCAACCCCATTAATACTACTTAGCAATAAAAACCAGTCTTTTTCTTTTAGGGTTGCAAAGCCATATAACGTATGGGCATTTTCTGTAATATGTAGGTGGGTAAAAAGTTGGCAACTATCCAAGTCTTTGATTTGTGAAAAGGTATGGAGCGAGATTTTGACGCTATAGCCAAGTCCCCCTACTTCTACAATGACATGGGTGGGTTCTTTGTGGGTGAGTTTGCCCGTGATGTAAGCGATCATTTTTTGTGTAGTTAGTCGACCCTTAAGAACGCTCGATGACTCTATTTTTGATGCGTTTGGCAACAGGCTAAGTTCGTCATTTATCGGGCTTAGCCCTTACTTTTTGTTCCCCGGCAGGGGGCCCTCACCGCTGTTGAAAAATGGCTAAAATTCTTGCCCTACGTGCTAAAAATTGGCCAACTCGTCGCTCCGCTCCTCAGACATGCCAATTTTTGGACGCACTTCGCTGAGAATTTCTGAACGCCATTTTTCAAAGGCGGATCTATAGTATGGAGACTGTTGCAAAACTAGGTTACCTCCCTTCTTGATAGGCTATAGGAACGGATTTTGATGCGTTTGGCAGTAGTCTAGGAGCTATCTATTTTTTGCCAGGTTTTGTAGTGCCCTCCAGGTTTTTCTTGCCAATATTGCTACGCTATATATGAGTTTTTATGAGCTAAGATCGTCATTTTAAGTGTAAAAACACAGTATTGAATACTTGTTAAGGGTCGACTAAGTAGTCGTTCCTCCCTATGGGGTAGGATAAGCATAACGGACACCCGTTTACGGGTTATTCGTGCCTTGATTTTTGAGAAGTTTTACGACTGCGGTGGCCATGTTATATTGTTTCTCGCGTGGTCCTTGGGCGTCCGACCATTATTATCTTGTAAATTGACATTCGCACCCTTTTCTACAAGGAGGTTTACGACCTCTTGATGGCCATTTATAACTGCAAGATGCAGGGGCGTCCAAAGTCGCTCATTTTGTGCATCGATATTCGCGCCCTTGTCTATAAGGAGTATTACGGCCTTTAGACGGTTATTTGCTGCTGCCCAGTGTAGGGGTGTCCAACCCTCATATTTTGCCTCTATATTCGCGCCCTTGTCTATAAGGAGTCTTACGACCTCTAGATGGTTACGTATTACTGCCCAGTGTAGGGACGTCTGACCAATATGTTTTGCCTCTTTATCCGCGCCCTTGTCTATAAGGAGTCTTACGACCTCTAGATGGCCATTGAAGGCTGCCCAGTGCAGCGGTGTAGCACCATTATCATCTGTTGAATCGACCTTTGCGCCCTTTCTTATCATTTCTTTTACTTTTAGAATATCTCCCTCCTTGCTATATTCTATTAGGTCTTTTTGTAGACCAAAAGAGAGCGGAGGAGTAGTTCTTTTTGCACATCCTACTACCGTGAGTGTAGCGACTAAGGCGATAGATAAATAACTTTTAAGCATGTGTTTAATGTTCTGTTGTAGTGCTAGTCCCTTTATGGCAACGAATATACTAATCTTCTTTTTCAATTATACGTATATCCCAGAAGACAGTTACACACATTTAGTGAGTGGTGTTAAACAATCTTGAGCGGAGCGCGTAATGTAGTAGCATTAAAGAAAAAATAGTGCGTCATAGTTTAGGAGAAAGCTATCCTCACTTGGAAAGCATGAAGAAGCTTGTAAACATGGCAGGTGTGCAGGCGCGTTTGCCTTATGCGGTTGAAATTGAGTAGCCACAAGAGGGGGATAGATTTGCGTATTAAAAATGACAAGGGTAAGACAGTTAAGTAGGCGTTCGTACATACGCTATACACCTACCTTTATTTCGCGTATTGTTTTTCAAAGTTGCTGTGTATTTCTCGTGGGTGTTTTTTTAAACTAGCTCTATTCAATAGGGGAATACATACTTCGAGAACTTTTCTTTAAAGTTACTATATACTTCTAGTTGGTGCTTACTTTTTGAAAAAACTAGCCCTATTTTATGGCTGTTATTCAAAGGGTGAGGATGAATTAGTCTGCCTGTTTGATCATGCAAGTAGGTAAAATGCTGCACGCTATCAGTCAGTACATAAACCTTATTATTGTTCCCAAAATCATAATATTGGAGTAATATATTTTTGTTCGGTACGTATTGTTTCTCAAAAAGAAAGTTGCCTTCCTCATCGAGTAACGCTATCTTATTAGAATCTCGCCGCACGATCCCATAGTTATCCCTTGAAACTTGAGAGGGGCATAAGCTAAATTGAGAAGATGTAGCTGTTCTGGGTAATTGTAGTCTTTTTTTAATTATCCCTTCTAAATTAACTACGACAAGTTCTCCTGCTGTAGTAAGTGCAGTTAGCGTTGTATTGGCAAAAGAAGTTCCTTTTTTGATTATCAAAGGAGCATCTACCATTGCCTTTAAATCAAGGGGAAAGCCCTTATAAAGTTCCCCCTTTCTGTTCCATACGTATAGCTTACCATTTCTCTGTAAAGCAATAAAACAATCTTTTCTACTGATTCTTATATGAAGCGGTGTATCTACAAAACTGTCTTGTAAAGCTTTAGGATTCCACCCTAGCAGTGGTTTGAAGTGCTTATCATATAAGTAAACATTACCTTCTTGATCAGCGATTAAGAAACGATAGTTTTTATTACCATCATAATCAACTACATGAAGGTGCATTAATTTACCTGGATGAGGTAGCTTGTGGGGAAACTGAGCTACTTTATTGCCATTCCGATCTAGCAGATAAAGGAAGTTATCAGTGGCAAATAAGTATTGAAGTTTATTATTTTGGTAGAAATCGATCTGCAAGATATTGGTTACAAGGGGCCCTTCCAATGACTTTTTCCAGACTAATGCTCCCCTTTTATCCAGT
>JAKSDE010000039.1 GCA_022360235.1 Cytophagales bacterium | reverse complement strand
GGGATTGGTCCCTGCAAAGTTCAGTAAAAATCCCTGTGGGTCGATCTGTGGAAATTCGTAGAAAACGGCTTGACGTAATCCATTGGCAATGGAATCATAAGAAAACAAAGTTTGCTTGGATGGGGCCGCTACACCATATCGTACCTTTGGAAACTGGTGTTCATACACTCCTTGCCCTTCTTCCAGGTAATCTTCCACGCGATTAGGAAGTTCAAAAAGTTCTTCCACTGATCCAAAAGGAGTTACCGGCTCCATGGTATCCTCTGCCGTGTAGGTGATATCATCCACCATAACTGTAAGTACGTATGTCCTTCCTATTTCCCCGGCCACATTTGGTCCTGTAAGGTATATCCCCGGTATTGTATCGATTTCTTCCAACACAAACCGATTGATCCCATCCGTGATCGACACGGCTGCCCCGCTCACCCTTTCTGCCGGGGTATTGGTAACGGCTACTTTGGTCCTGGATAATAGTATGGAATGTTGTTTTGTTTCATTGGTAATACCCCCTTCTATTACCAGCCTTCCGGAGGTAGGGCCATTGATTTCGTTCAAATCAATTTCTTCAATGCACCCGGTCACCACACCGGTGAAAAACATGAAGAGCAAGGAATGTCTTATGATATGATTCATGTTCATTCAATATTTAAATAGGAATGAAAGTGTAGGGATAATAGGTAGTAAAGCCACACGATTGGCCACTGTCCGCGGAGTTTTAGGTCCGGGGCCACCATCCAATGACAGGTCTTCTCCTACGTAGAGCGACAGTGCATTCAGGCGGGAGTACACGTTATATATAGAAAAAACATATTCTATTTTAACCTTCCTGGTCTCATTCTTCAGCGGGTTGAGCTTTAGAGCGAGGTCGAGGCGATGGTAGTCCGGCAGTCTTGTGCTGTTCCTCGAGGAATAGATGGGCACAGGGACGATGGATCCCCCGTAGTCATAACTTTCTACAGGAAGTGTAATAGGACCACCGGTATTATAGACCCAATTAGCGCTTAACCTGAGTTTTTTTGACAGGTCATAAACGGCCGTCGTAGTAATTCTATGGGGCTGATCGTAGACGGCCGGAAAAGGACGATCATTGTTAACCCCCGGGATCTTATGAAAAGCTCGTGACCAGGTATAGCTTAGCCAACCGGTCAGTTTCCCGGTATTCTTTTTCAAAAAGAACTCCACCCCGTAGGCCCAGGCTGTCCCAGCTCTTAAATCTCCTTCTACCAATGGGTTAAATGCTGTTTGTGCAAAATCTTCATAG
>JAKSDE010000454.1 GCA_022360235.1 Cytophagales bacterium | reverse complement strand
GCCTCCTGCAAAAGCTATTCCTGCGGCATCCACTTGGTAGTAGCCGTCTACATGAGTTCCCAAGGGTTGCCAGATGCGTTCGGAAAGCAGGGTGGTTAAACTCTTGCCCGTTACCCGGGAAATGATCCATCCCATAGCATCCGTATTGATGGTTTTGTAGCCGAAAACTTCGCCATGGTGGCCCTCTTTTTGTACGGTCTGTAAATATTCATAGTAGTTTGTAGGGCCCTGGTAGTCTTTTGGTTTGGGGAGTGGGTTCCCGGCTGCGGAGAAGGTCCAGATTTCAGCCGCAGGATCAGAATAATCCTCACTATATTTCAGGCCTGTGGTCATATCAAGTATTTGTCTTATGGTAGCATTACCGAAGGCTGAATTTTTCAATCCAGGAACATAAGTGGCAGCTACTTCATTAGTCTCTAATACACCTTCTGCTAACAATAGGGCACCCAATGTGCCCGTAAGAGTTTTGCTAACCGACATAGTTGCATGGACACCTCCCGGTTCCAGCTCTCCAAAATATTTTTCATACACAATTGTCCCTTTATGGAGAATTAGCATACCATCCGTATAGTTTTCTGATAGTGACTCTTCCCACGTCATGGTTTGATC
Organism: Cytophagales bacterium; assembly: GCA_022360235.1. Lineage (GTDB taxonomy): Bacteria > Bacteroidota > Bacteroidia > Cytophagales > Amoebophilaceae > JAKSDE01. Next base: position 626 of record JAKSDE010000454.1, on the reverse strand, counting down.
AGAGTGCCAAGGCGTAAAGGTTAGGGCATCAATTCCCGGGTCAATGCTGACTTGAAAGCTATACCTGTTGGTTCTTGCGGCAGACACCCCGGTCGTAGGCATAAATTGGCGCATGTGGCAGACGCTATAGCGCATAGCGGGAAATTGAAAAAAGCTCCCATCCGCTGCAGTGATAATTTTATCTTGTGCTGGGGGGAATCCTTTCATCCATCCCATTTTTTTGGGGTCAGAATCTTCAGCATCCAGGGGTTTTTGGGCATACAGCCGGTTTGAAAATAGCAGTATGAATGTTAGCCATAGGGTCAAAAACGGTTTCATATGATTGATTTTTGTGATTGGGGTTAACTTTGAATAGCAAAAGACAATTATCCCTACTTTGTCAAGTTCCTGTCTGTAGATAACATTCGTCTATCCTTACAGGAAAATATGAAACCAGGAATCGGAAAGATGAAAATGAGTAGGGATTTTGATTTGCAGTTCATCACTCTTCACCTGGAAAACTGCCATCCTCAAAGGATACAAGCTGTCAAGTTTAACCCTTTTCTAATTTTTTTAGCAACTCACGATTTTTCATCTTTCCGATTTCCGATTTCTGATTTCATATTTCATCTTTCTGATTTCCAATT
>JAKSDE010000309.1 GCA_022360235.1 Cytophagales bacterium | reverse complement strand
TGAGTTGCGGGGTTAAGGGCTCATACTTCATAGGACAAATATATAAAAATAACTCCACATATAAAAAATAACTCCGCATATTCAATCAGAAAGAGTATAGTTATGAAAATTCGCGACAATGAGGGTAAGACGTTTGTTCACTATCTGCTAGAAGAAGCGACTAGACTCAATGAACGAGAAGAAGCCACCTTAAGTGAAGAAGAGCAAGTAAATAAAATCACTATCAACGAAATTTTAGCCATGCTCAAAGAGAAGCTACGACAGTACAAAGAAAGCGTTACCAAAATGGCGCAAGGAGGAAAAGATGAAGCTCCCTCCAGAGCACTGCTCGAAACTAAGAACTAGGAACTCAGAACTCGAAACTACGCTTTCAACGTTTTAGCTTGATGCTGTTTTTTCTGGAAGGCTTCTTTAGAGGCTACGAGTGCTTCATATTCTTCTTTAGACCCGACGATCAGTTTGTTGTATTCTCTTAAACCTGTTCCAGCAGGTACTAAATGTCCGACAACTACATTTTCTTTTAATCCTTTCAAAGTGTCTCTTTTAGCTCGAATAGCTGCTTCGCTTAGTACTTTCGTTGTTTCCTGGAAGGATGCGGCTGACATGAAGCTCTCTGTGCCTAGCGAGGCCTGGGTAATACCTTGAAGTTTGGACTGAGAAACAGCTGGTTCTGCCTCTCTTACTTGTACTGGTTGCAAGCTTAGACGCTTTAAGTTAGCGTTCTCTTCTCTTAGTTTTCTTGTACTAATAATTTGCCCTACTTTTAGTAAGCCTGAGTCACCTGGATCAGTAACTACCTTTTTGTCAAGGATTTTATCGTTTTCTTCTCTAAACAGGAACTTATCCACAATCTGTCCGGTCGAGAAGGTAGTATCTCCTGGCTCGATGATCTCGACCTTCTGCATCATCTGCCTTACAATTACTTCAATGTGTTTGTCATTAATTTTCACCCCTTGTAAACGATAGACTTCCTGAATTTCATCTACTAGGTACTCTTGAACCGCTGTAGGTCCTTTAATGGCTAGAATGTCGGCTGGCGTAATTGATCCATCAGACAATGGATAGCCTGCTTTGACATAGTCATTGTCTTGTACTAAGATATGCTTAGAGAGTGATGCAAGGTACTTCTTCTTTACCCCCTCTTTTGACTCAATAAGTATTTCACGGCTACCTCGCTTGATGTTACCGTAGGTTACTACCCCATCAATTTCACTTACTATGGCTGGATTAGATGGGTTTCGTGCTTCAAAGAGTTCGGTCACTCTAGGAAGCCCTCCGGTAATATCTCGAGATTTACTCATTGTTCTAGGAATCTTCGCTAAGATTTTCCCAGCTTCGATCTCCTCCCCTTCTTTGACAACTAAGTGTGCTCCTAAGGGAATACTATAGGAAGCAACCTCCTCTTTATTGCCTTTAACGATGATCGTAGGATTTTTAGTTTTATCTCTTGAGTCAATGATTACTTTCTCTCTATGGCCTGTTTGTTCGTCATATTCTTCTCTGTAAGTAATACCTTCCTCTATGGCTTCGAATTCAGCTTTACCATTCAGTGCAGAGAGTATGACTGCGTTGTAAGGATCCCAATAACATAGCTCTTGCCCTTTTTTCACTTTTTCACCTTCTTTTACTTTCAAGTATGCGCCATAAGGTACGTGGTTAGTTACTAAGACTTTCTTTGTTTTAGTATTGATAATCTTAATCTCGCCCGACCTTCCCATCACAACCTCCATTTTATCTTCTTCACTACTGGTTGTTTTTACTGACCTCACCCCTTCAAATTCTACGATACCATCAAATTTTGCTTGTATTTTTGCTTCGACGGCAATATTAGAGGCAGTACCTCCCACGTGGAAGGTTCTCAAAGTCAACTGTGTACCAGGCTCACCAATAGACTGGGCTGCGATTACACCTACTGTTTCGCCTATTTGTACCATTTTACCGGTAGCCAGATTTCTACCATAACAATTGGCGCACACGCCTTGCTCGGCTTCGCAAGTTAATACAGATCTTATCTCAACTTCTTCCACACTTGCTTGATCGACCTTAGCAGCCAATTCTTCGGTAATCTCTGCTCCCCCAGGAATGATCAACGCATTGGTAATAGGGTCATAGACATCATGAACAGAGACTCTTCCTAGTATTCTTTCAGAAAGTGATTCAACGATTTCGTCATTATCTTTTAAGGCTGTAACAACAAGCCCTCTTAGTGTTCCACAATCTTCTTCTGTAATAATTGCATCTTGTGCTACATCTACTAATCTTCTAGTTAGATAGCCCGCATCTGCTGTTTTAAGTGCTGTATCGGCCAAACCCTTTCGCGCGCCGTGGGTAGAGATGAAATACTCGAGCACATCCAACCCTTCTTTGAAGTTAGAGAGGATGGGGTTTTCAATAATTTCTCCGACAGAGCCTTGCAAGCTTTTCTGTGGTTTTGCCATCAGCCCTCGCATTCCTCCTAATTGACGTACCTGTTCTCTAGATCCTCTGGCTCCAGAGTGCATCATCATGTAAATAGAGTTAAAGCCTTGTTGGTCTTTTTCTAACTGTTCCATGAGCGAGTTGGTGATTTGGGTGTTGATACGTGTCCATATGTCAATTACTTGGTTGTATCGTTCATTATCTGTGATAAGTCCCATGAGGTAATTACTCCAGACTGTATCCACCTCTTGCTTTGCTTGCTCCACTAGTTCATCTTTGGCTGCTGGAATTTTTACATCATCCAAAGCCATGGTTAAGCCCCCTTTGTAAGAAGATTGAAAGCCTAGTTCTTTGATATCATCTAAAAATTGAGCAGTACGTGCTGTACCTGTTTGTTTGTATATTTGGGTAGTAATAGCTTGTAGTTTTTTATTAGTAAGTAGTTCGTTCACAAAACCTACTTCCTGGGGAACATATTGGTTAAAAATGACTCTACCTGCTACTGTATCGATCAATTTTTCGACCCATGCTCCCTTCTCATCCCTTACCTTAGCTTTTACTTTAATGTAAGCATGCTTAGACACCTGACCACTATTGATCGCTACAATTACTTCTTCTGGAGCGTAAAAGGTCATGCCTTCTCCTTTCACAGGATGTGCTGGAAGACTTTTCCTACCTTTTGTTATATAGTAGAGTCCTAGTACCATATCTTTGGAAGGTACTGCAATGGGTGCTCCATTGGCAGGACTAAGAATATTATGGGAAGATAACATCAATAGCGATGCTTCTGCAATAGCTTCTTGCCCTAAGGGTACGTGTACAGCCATCTGGTCGCCATCAAAGTCGGCATTAAACGCTGTACAAACGAGCGGATGTAGTTGAATAGCTTTTCCTTCAATAAGCTTGGGCTGAAAAGCTTGAATTCCAAGCCTATGAAGTGTGGGAGCTCGGTTGAGTAATACAGGGTGACCTTTTAGTGCATTTTCCAAGATATCCCAAACAACAGGGGTCTTTTTATCGACAATTTTTTTAGCAGATTTCACTGTTTTGACAACACCCCGCTCAATAAGTTTTCTGATGATGAAGGGTTTAAAGAGCTCTGCTGCCATATCTTTAGGTAGACCACATTCATGTAATTTTAATTCAGGTCCTACAACGATTACTGATCTACCTGAGTAGTCAACGCGTTTTCCTAGCAGGTTCTGACGGAATCGTCCTTGTTTCCCTTTCAACAAGTCACTGAGCGACTTCAAAGGTCGGCTTCCTTCAGAAAGAACAGCATTCACTTTTCTTGAGTTATCAAACAAGGAGTCGACTGCTTCTTGAAGCATTCTTTTTTCATTTCTGAGAATTACTTCAGGTGCCTTGATATCGATTAGTCTTTTCAGGCGATTATTTCTAATAATTACTCTTCTATAAAGATCATTGAGGTCAGAAGTAGCGAATCTACCTCCTTCTAGCGGAACTAGCGGTCTTAGTTCAGCCGGAATGACAGGAACCATTCGAATGATCATCCATTCAGGCCTATTTTCTATTCTTGTTTTTGCATCTCTGAAAGCTTCTACTACGTTTAATCGTTTCAGGGCTTCTGTCTTTCTCTGTTGCGAGGTATCATTCGCTGCTTGATCTCTTAGTTTATAGGATAAATCATCTAAATCGAGTCTGGCCAAAATCATTTCTAAGGCTTCCGCTCCCATCTTAGCAATGAATTTATGGGGGTCATCATCTTCTAAGAGCTGGTTTTGTCGAGGAAGCTTTTCTATGATATCTAAGTATTCATCCTCAGTAAGGAGTTCCATATAACTTACGCCCTCCTCTTCCTTTACACCTGGCTGAATAACTACATATCTTTCATAATAAATGATTTGATCAAGTTTTTTGGTAGGTAATCCAAGTAGGTAGCCGATTTTATTGGGTAAGGATCTAAAGTACCAAATATGTGCTACAGGTACGACCAGCTCAATGTGTCCCATTCTTTCCCTTCTCACCTTTCTCTCAGTGACCTCAACACCACATCTATCACATATGATTCCTTTATATCTAATTCTTTTATATTTTCCACAATGACATTCCCAGTCTTTTACAGGCCCAAAGATTCTTTCACAAAATAAGCCCTTCATCTCTGGCTTGTAAGTTCTATAATTGATTGTCTCAGGTTGTGTGACTTCTCCTTGAGATCGTTCTAAGATTGCTTCTGGTGAAGCAAGGCTTATTATAATTTCTGAGAAATCACTAATAACTTTTTTATCTTTCCTAAATAGCATAATTATTATTAAGTTGTCACTTTGATACTCGCTGTGAAGAAGCCTTTAAAAAAATCTGTAGTAAGCACGTATACCATTTTTCAAGGAAATTGAATGTTTCTCCGTTTTAAAATGAGCGTTTGTACCTTGGTATTAAAACGGATAAGCGTCAAGTTTTGTTTATCATTTAGAAATACGAACGTTAGCCCTTCAATGGGGCTGATTTGTGCTTCTTACTTACTTTACAGTAATTTCTAATCCTAAACCTCTTAGCTCATGAATGAGTACATTAAATGATTCTGGTAGATGTGGTTTAGCAATGTTTTCACCTTTCACAATGGCTTCGTAAGCTCTTGCGCGTCCTATCACATCATCTGATTTTGTAGTCAGGATTTCTTGTAGTATGTGCGCTGCCCCAAAGGCTTCGAGTGCCCATACCTCCATTTCCCCAAAACGCTGACCACGAAATTGTGCTTTACCCCCCAAAGGCTGTTGGGTAATCAACGAATAGGGGCCAATAGAGCGTGCATGCATTTTATCATCTACCAGATGGCCTAGTTTTAACATGTAGATAACACCTACTGTTACTTTTTGATCAAACTTATCGCCTGTCAGGCCATCATAAAGTTCTGTTCTTCCGAATTCTGGTAATCCTGCTTCTTTCAACTCTTTAGCTACTTCCTCCACAGAAGCGCCATCAAAGATAGGTGTAGCATACTTTTTGCCTAGCTTCCATCCTGCCCATCCTAGCACTGTTTCATAGATTTGGCCTAGGTTCATACGTGAAGGTACTCCTAGTGGATTGAGGACAATATCTACTGGGGTACCATCAGCAAGAAATGGCATATCTTCTTCACGAACAATTTTTGAAACAACCCCTTTATTACCATGCCTCCCTGCCATCTTATCGCCTACTTTTAATTTTCGTTTTTTAGCAATATACACTTTGGCTAACTTCGTGATTCCTATGGGCAGTTCATCTCCTACTTCTAAAGCAAATTTTTCCCTTTTAAAGTCTCCTGAAATTTCATTTCTTCTTTTATTATAATTTTTGACGAGGATTTCTAATAGATTATTTTTTTCTTCATTAGCAGTCCATTTCTCCAAAATAACATCTTCAATCAAGTTTACTTCTTCGGGGATGCTGTAGTTCGTCTCATCGCGGTAGGTATTTTTACTAGGAAATAGGTTTTGCTCGATGGTTTTGGCAGTAAACTGCTTTCCTTCAGCGATTATTTCATCGCCAAATTTGTGATAAACGCCCCTCGATTTTTCTCCTCCGAGCAGGGTAGTGAGTTTTTGAATCATTTCTGCTCTTACGGCTGATAAATCTTTAGCGTACCTTCTCTTCAATACTTCAACTTCTTTTTTAGCTTTAGTTCTTGAATTTTTATCCCTTTTAGGTCTAGAAAAAAGCTTTACATCTATGACCACACCCTCTAACGATGGGGGTGCTTTTAGAGAAGCATCTTTTACATC
>JAKSDE010000074.1 GCA_022360235.1 Cytophagales bacterium | reverse complement strand
TTTCTTGCGACTTTTCCTTCTCCGTGGTGGTCGTCGCTGTGATTGTCTCAAAAGCACTGTACTGCAATCCAAGAATATCTGCAATTTTCCAAGCCCTTTCAGTGCGCTACCGGCTGTAGCCTCTAGCAAAGCACTCTTCAATAGAAACTTCTTGTACGCAGTTGCCACCCTTCAGTTCACCACAGCCAAATGGAAGGGCTGCTAAGCGTATACAAGCTCACCTGAAGGTGCGGCCACAGCCATTGCATTTCACCAGGGATATCTAGTTGTATATTGTGAACATTCGCGAGTTGAAGTCATCGATGCCCTGAGCGCTGGTGGGTAGCTCGCCATCTGCAATTTCCTGGGGTACGGCTGGCAGCGGCCGCCGTTCCCGTTTTGGTTTCTGCTCCTCGACGGCTTCCCATTTTTTCTGGCAGTTGGCTATATGGATATATAAGCTGCACGCAGGGCAAGATTTCGTGCGAGACTCTGAGTCCTATTCCGTACGCCACGCCAGATGCCATTTAGTTGGGGATAAGTCCCCTAGTACTGCACGTTGAAAGTGGCAGATCGACCAGAGGAGATGATTGTGTGTAAATATGGCACAAAGTCATTCTATTCGTGCAAGCCGTGTCGATCCCTAGGCCTGATCAGGCCCGCTGCTGTGGCATGTGTAGTATGTATAGATAGTAGTTTGACTTACCTAGGAACGTGGTGCTGCCAATGCGAAACCATACCTTGCCCAAGGGACTGCAGCACGCAACAACTGTGTGCCTAGCATTCGCATTCACTTCCACGCTGTGCACATCGAGCTATTGCAAACGCCCCTTCAACAGCACAATGTAATGATTTCGAGTCCGCGGTGGCTGCAGGGGGCGTACGGTGATTTGCAAACGCACTGATCCAATGGACGAATGCAAGTGGTGCCACGCACTGCGTTTAGATGGCGGGTTGAGATGCATGTGGGTCCGATGCTGAGTTCCTGATAGCGTATCGTCGTAGAATGCCGCCCCTTGCGCGAAGTGGGGAGCTTACTAGTGTTCAAGAACACTGGCAACCACTTGCCACAGTTAAATGAAGC
>JAKSDE010000040.1 GCA_022360235.1 Cytophagales bacterium | reverse complement strand
CAATGGCTCTTATGGCTAAACTTCTAATATAGTAATAAGGAGAGATAAAGCCTAACTCTCTCTGGAATTTAAGAAGCTTCATTTCATTTTTTAGGTATTTCATTCCTCTTCTTCTTTGTAAGAAATTATCTCCTGTCCGGACTTTTACGAGCGATTGAGGGATATTCGCAAACGTTACTCCCTTTGCCAAAAGTTTGGACCACAGTCCATAGTCTCCCAGTCCAGGCATTTCCACGGGATACCCCTCCCCTACTACTTCTTTTTTATAAAATACAGTCATGTGATTCATAGGGCATCTTGACTTGGCATATTGTAGTATTTGAGAATGCGTGGTAGGCACTTTTCGCGTTCCACGAAAGTTACACATTGTTCCGTCATATTCATCGATCCATGAACCTAACACTTCACTAGCCGGATTGTCTTGCAGATAATTTATCTGTATTTCAAAGCGGTTGGGATGGCATATATCGTCTGCATCCATACGAGCAATCCAGTCAAAGCGACAATGTTTTAGACCAATATTAAAAGCCTTGTCCATCCCCACATTTTTTTTGATGGATACTGTCTTAAATATAGCTCCAAACTTTCTCTCCCATTCACGCAAAACAGCTTCTAAGTGTTCCGTAAGCGGCCCATCTTTTACTAGAACGATTTCATGAGGCTTCACTGTCTGGTTATATATGCTTTCTAGAGACCTATCCACGTACGCAGGCTTTTCTTTCTTATAGACTGACATCAGGACAGAAAAAGAGAGGTTCATTCGTTTATAATTAAAGTTCCAGAATATTTTTATTTTTTACATAAAGTGTTCTGGGTGCAGCTTCAACAATATCAACGACTTAGTGCCTACTTTGTAAGACAGATTCTATAATACGAGATATTTGTTCTTTTATAAAAATTCCTCTAGGGGCTGAAAAGAAAAAGGATACCAAGAAGGGATAGCAAAAATGCTTATTTTATCCATACGTTATATAATAAATCTAATTTTTAAAAATTTATAAACGCAGTTAAGAAATCGTTAAAGCTGTTTTAATTCGTTACGTTTTTTGCGAGCTACAATAATAACTATGAGGTTATAGACAATAATTTTAATTATTTCAGCAACTGCGAAAATCATGAGCCCCCTAATAAGGTCTTTTGTCAAATAGCCTATATATATGGATAAAGGTCGATAGATAAGGGAAATAACCCCATCAATAAGCGCATAGTGCTGTACGCGGTACACAACAAGCGCTGTACTTGTAGGAGAACTTATAAATACAAAGAAAAGCATAATTGATAGGGGGCGAGCAATTTCTCCCGCCATTCTCCAGTTGCTTCCTAAAACAAATGTAAATACTTCAACCCCCCAGATCGCTATCACCAAACAGGGAATGATTCCAATGAAAGCAAGGTGGGACCATGTTTTAAGCAAGAGCTTTATACAGTTTCCACCCTGTGCATAAGTCTCTGAAAATTTTTGATAAAATACTTGTCCAATACTCATACCTATCAATATCATGGGTAGGCTTAATACTCTGTAAGCTAAAAAGTAATATCCAGTAAAACTGCTTTCAAAAAACTTAGTAATGAGAAAAATAGGTACTTGACTTGAAAAAGTATCTAGGAAAGCCGAAGGTACTGAATAGAGAGGAAAGTCTTTGTAACTTTTTAAGCTATATTTTAGTCTTACTGGATTTACTTTTTTAAAAAATTGAACTAGCTCTAATTTATTGTACTTGAGAAGTAGTAGCGTGCTAGCAGAAACTCCGAGCATATTACCTAAAACTAATCCAATACTTCCCCTGGAAAATAATCCATAAATTATGGCCACCATAGCTGTTAACCCTGTCTGGAGCATTCTAGATAAAGCGATACCGCTATACTTTTTATTTCTATTCGTTAAGTAATTGATTGTTTGGTAGATCGCTAGCAAAAGTACACCCAAAGGAATGAGCTTAAGGATTGTATCAAAATTTTCTAAATTGAATGTAGTAACGATAGTTTCTCTCAATAAAAAGAATAAAGGAAGGGAAATCACAAAAAACACTAGGGATAATAAAATAGAAAGGTAAAAAAGACTAAAAGCCTGTCTTTTGTTTCTGGCAATAACTATTCCTAACTCATATCTAAGTGTAGAGAAGACCACTAAAACGGTAAGTACACCATTGTAAATAGCAAAATTTCCGAACTCTTTGGGCGTGTAGAGCCTTGATAAAATAGGGGAAGCTGAAATGGTAATTAACTGTGAAACTGCTGTTCCAGTACTCAGCTTTACTACATTTTTTACAAACTCAGAGTTGGTTAATTTTTTAAAATCAAGCGCGAGCTTCATTCTTTTTCCTAGTTCCTAGTCTTTAGTTCCATCTCCGTAGGCGTAGGCAATACCTCTTCACACAACGATTCCACCCCAGGAAAGTCGCTACGTCCCTTCCCTAAGTACTGATAGGCTTTCTGCAAATGTATAGGGTATGGATAATAAATCATAGTGGGGACTCCCCTATCAGCTAAAAACTTTTTCAGTCAGGACTTACGCAAAAAGGGGCCTGTAGAAAGCTTCCCTAATTTTTCTAAAAATCTCCTTTTAAAGCCAATACAGGCCTATAATTTGGTAGAATTCTTTAAGATTCTACAGCCCCTTAAAGCAAATCCCTGTCCTGCAGTGCTGCCATTGTCGCAAGCAGCGTATCCCAAGAAATCACCTCTCTTGTGCTTTTTTAGTTTGGAGGAGCTTGAAAAATCAGGCTTACAAAATGAAAACGAGGATTTATGCTAT
>JAKSDE010000380.1 GCA_022360235.1 Cytophagales bacterium | reverse complement strand
GCGATGATATTGAACTTGCCATGAATTGGCGCATGCAGTTAGTAACGCTACGCAACTTAGGTTCGTGGGTTAGCGACACACCAGCACAGCCCAAGCGGCGCATTTAACCTGCCTCATGAATGCACCCTGGCCCTCGTACTTACTGCTCTGTTAGTTGATACTTATGTCAGCCGGGTGCTGGGTTTTGGAGTTTTCAGTTGCGATTGTTAGCGAATTTGATTGTTGCCTGGGGCGAAATATGCTATAAGCAAACGCTGCGCTCATCTCGTCTACCTTTCAACTGCTTAGTGCAGAGGCATGGACAAGGGCGCCAGCAAAACTGTTGCGGACGTAGGGGCTTTTGTCCTCAACGTCTTTTCGTCCGTTTTTATAATTTTCACCAATAAAAGGCTTATGGGAAAGGCTCCTAATGAAGAATTTAGATTCGGTGGGGCAACGGCACTTGCCAGCAGCTGGTGGATTGCTTAAGCTCTTGGGTTGCCTACATGGTCGCAGTAGCAGAACTATATTTTGCGCTTTGGCTGCCAGTAGTTACTATTCCGCAATAATTTTGGCTTGTTTGGTGCTGAACTTGCGATATTGTGCTGCTTGATCTGTTGCTCCTAGATTGCAGAGTTTGAGCACGCAGCTCACTTTGCTGACTCTCCCAAACGCAGCTGTAACCCTGTCGGCGCTGCACTTCCTATGTAGCGCCAGTCTTCTCCAAGTTTACCTGTGGATGGGCAAGATGGTCCGAGGAAACCCCATGCCACTGAAAGGTAATTAGTTGCCTGTTGAGTAAGCTCCGCACTCTGGGGAGGTTGCTGTCGTTAGGATGTGTTCAGGGGTTGAATGGCTTTCTGTGATACATGTACATATATTTGCGCGTAAACTGTGGTTAGTTGATGCGGGACGGAAAGCTGGTTTAGCTCCTTCAGTCATTCTTATGGCTATTTGCGTCCGAGCAGCTAATGAAGCTGGAGCGGAGCTTCGTGAGCTAAGCTTTAGATCCAAATTTACTACTTATAATATCGATAATACTATTATATTCAGTACTGAGGGTGGCATCGATGGTCTTAAAGTAGCACGGTTGAGTCAAACACGTCATTCTACTTGCGCGGGAGCAGTGTACTCCCATACCACGGCGCTCTTGTACGAGGAACAAGCTCTCCCATCCGATAATATTACAGGCTATATATGGTGCATTGATATTTCATACTGTTAAATTGATGCAACTGTAGTGTTTCAGAATGGACAAGCCCAAGAGCTCTTGGTTTATGCTGGCCGCATGGGTATGAACCTCCCCCGATGAATATTGTGCATCTACCAACCCTGTCAAGACACCTATTGTGGCCGTAAGGAGTAATAATAGCTTTCTGCTACTACCTCTAGTGCTGCTGCTGCTAGAGAGATGTTCGGAGGCTGCTGAGCATAGCTCAAGCTCTTTAGGGAGTTGCT
>JAKSDE010000263.1 GCA_022360235.1 Cytophagales bacterium | reverse complement strand
TTGCCATGATTTTTCCTTGGTTTAATTGTTGGTCACCAAAAAGCAATAATCTTTCTCGTTTTGGTATGTCTTTGTTCTCTTTTTTGACTAATTGCAACCCCATTTCTCTCAAAATATCATGCATGTGACAACTCATATTGGATAACATATCTTCACCATTTGTTTTTTCCACCATCAACATTGATCGATTTACCAATTGTGCACAAGTAGCATACCCTTCTAGCATCCAATATTCCATATCAAGATTCTCACTCTCATGATCTTGACGTGCAACCCATTGCTCCACTAAATCTGATGTTTTTACGTGATAATCCTCAGGATAACACACCATGCAAAAGAACAAACACTTTTGTGCTTCATCCAAATTGTCAAAGCTATGCTCTAAAACGGATAGCAATCTTTGTTCATATTCTTCATCCAAAGGCATAGAATTTTGAAGCCTTTTCATTGCACATTCCCATTCAAGCATTGTGGAATATCCACCCACCATTGAATCAACAACACTCAATGTTAATGGAAGTTTATTGCATTGCACCAACATATCCTTAACCAGCTTTGAAAAATATTTTTTATCATTTGGTATTTTTGCTTCTCCAAAAGCACACTTACAAAAAAGTTTGAAAGAATCATTCTCATCAAGCAAAGCAACATCATAAGTTTTAGCATGCACTCGCTTAGCCAATTGCGAATTTCTTGTGGTAAATAAAAGTTTGCTTTTTGCATTGTTTTTTGTAACCATCAACATTTCCAAATGGGATATTGACCATACATCGTCCAATACCAACAACACTCTTTTGTTTTCCAAAGCATTTGAAATATGCATCTTTGCATCTTCTTCATTAAGCAATCCTTTAGTACACTTGGATTCAACGAGGTGTTCCCATATTGCTTTTAAACATGCCAATACATTCCCATCTTGTCCAAATGTAACCCAGTATTTTTTATCAAATTCGTTAGCATCACTAATTCCATTAAATACAGCTCTTGCCAACGTTGTCTT
>JAKSDE010000041.1 GCA_022360235.1 Cytophagales bacterium | reverse complement strand
TTGCCCAAAATACGCTTCCATGACCTGAGAGACATCACGACTTGAGAGCCCTTTTCTGTAAAGCAGCAAAGCGAGTTGATTGAGTTGCTCTTTCTGGGTATGAATTAACTCAAGGAGTAGGGGTTTAAAATTTCCCTGACGTGTTCTGGGGATAGCAATTTGCAAGGAATTAATTCTGAGCGAGGAAAAATTACGCAGATAAGTTCCATTCTCCGAGTCATGCTCTCCTTGTTTTCCCTTGAGGTATTCTTCTCTCTCAAGAAGCATGAGGCCTTCTAAAGTAGCCAAGGCAAATTGATCAAAAGAAAGATTGTCTTGATGTCGAAAAATATTCACCAGGCTGTTTTGAATCATTTTCTCCACCTGAGTTTGTCTAGTTTGCTTTTTCATAGTAGTAAGTTATTAAACTGTTAAAACATATATTATGTCGCTCCCCAATTGTGTGCACAACTTCACCTCGAACGATAAATTAATACGATACAATAAAATAAAAATTGAACTTTGTTATTATTATTTTTGTTTTTAACTTTACATATAGTAATTTAGTATATATGTCAAAATAAAGTTATTAGAAAAAATATAAGTAAGATGAAAACAAATTTATCAAAAATAGCGTTACTGATCCTTCTAGTACTAAGTTGTACAAAGAAGCAGCCTATGATCAAGGAGCCAGTGGCGCGCTTAACAAGCCAAAGCATCGAGCAACTGAAAGCAGATCTCTTTGATGCTATAACCCAGAACAACGGTGAGGAGGTGAAACGTCTCCTAAGTAGGATCCCAGAAGAGGAAGCAAAGGAACTACTCGAGGGTCGCAATCAAGAGGATATGACTCCTTTAATGCAGACTGTCAAAGAAGGACAGTACGCGATAGCTAGTATCTTGCTAGTAGCAGGAGCCAATGCCAATCCATTAGCAGGTTTATCGGGCTATACGCCTTTAGAATGGGCTATCAGCAAGAAAAACGCGGCGATGATAAAACTTCTTGTGACTTATGGAGCTACTTTAAAAACTCAGGATTTTATCTTAAAAACCTCAGAGGAGGAAACTTGGGAGCTTGTAGACGTGCTTCAAGAACTCCTAGAAGAAACCATCAAAGTAGGTGACCTCACCCTCCTCATGTGCTTATCCAAGGGAGAGGTAGGGCTCAACGTGGTGGAAGTGTTAAGAGGGTTACTTGATGGGAATGCGTTGTGTGAGGACATCCTATCTACTATGATGAAGCAGGCAGCAGACGAAGATCAGTGGCCTATCGTGAATGTCCTGCTAGAAAGGGCAAGCCACCAGCTAAGTGAAGAAGCAATTGTACACACCTTTGACAAGGCAGTCTCCTCGTTTCAAGCAGCTATCCTAGCAAGTTTATTAACCCAGGAGAATACAAGCCAGGAACTCCAACGCTCGCACTTACAGAAGGCCCTCAACACTGCAGTAGCCTATAACCAGGCCGCGGTGGTAGGTGTTTTGATAGCCAACGGACTGGATAAGCTCAACCTAAAAGAAGATATACTTCCTAGGCTGGAGCAAGCAGCGTCCAGCGGAAAGAAAGCTATCGTGAAAGTCTTATGCGATCTACTAAGCACCGATAAGCTACCCTATAACACGATCGCCTCTGCCTTGTTCAAGGCAATAGGGGAGGAGGAAAAAGTATTGCTAGAGGAGGCAAGGAAAATGGAAGAGGATAAAGCGGATATAGTAACCACCTTATTAGGTCGTCTAGAGAAACTGTCAGTAGATAGAATAACCATAGAAGATAGAATAACCATAGAAGCTGCTTTGCTAGCGGCCACAAAACAGGGTAAAGAAAGGATAGTTACCACAATACTAGTCAACTCAAGCACCATAGACCTACCCATGATCAAAAAGGCCTTGGAAGAAGCCATCCATACAGGTAAAACGAATATAGGAGAACACTTATTACTTAGTGAGGTTACAAGGAAATACATAGCTGCTATAGATAATAGGGTTATCTCCTCCCTGCTCGAGGCAGCAAGGAGGAAGGGCTTAGAAGAGATAGTGTCGGCAGGGCTCTCTCGTATAGAGGGGGAAGCACTAAAAGAAGTCTTTGATGAGGCAATAGCCCACAACTATAGTGCCCTCCTAGCAGCCTTATTAGAAAAGAAAAAAGCCGAGCTACCAAGAGAGAAAATAGTAGAGGGCTTCCAGCAAGCCAGCGCTGAAAATAAGGCCGATATGGTAAGCGTGTTCCTAGAAAAAGCAGACGACCAGCTAAGTGATGAGACGGTAAAAAATGCCTTTTGGGAAGCCATATACCTACATCCGGATCAACAAGCAGTGGTAGGTAGCCTACTACAAAAAGTAAAGGTAGCTAGTGCCACGATAGCAACTACCTTTAGAAGGATAGTAAAAGAAGGCAGAGCCGCTATGGTGCAAGTCTTCTTAGACAGTGCGCAGCTCAGTGGTACTACCCTGACAGAGGCCTTCGACGATGTGCTAGCACAAAATAATAGCCCGCTAGTAGCGCTCTTCCTACAAAATCAGGAGGTAGTCAATCATTTAGGTCATGAAGCTATCAGGACTGCGCTCACCCGGGCTGTTGAATCAGACAAAGGTGAAAAGGAAGCCTTCACCCAACATTATGCGCTCGTCAGTTCGCTGTTAAATAGCGATGCGGTAAAAGATGTATCCTACCTTTTCAAAACGTTGTTAAAGAAATGCCTAAAAGAGCAAGGTGAGCTAGCGCTCTTAGCGCTCTTGCTAGACCCTTCCGTTGGTAAGGTCAGCCAAGAAGCCTTGAAAGATGGGTTGAAAGAGGCCATCGCTCAAGGTAGAGAGGAAGTAGTAAGCTGCCTGATTGATAAGTCAAAATCCCAGCTAGGGGAGGAAGCAATCACCCAAGTCCTTACAAGTGCCGTATCGCAGGGAAATGCGTTGCTAGTAGGCACTTTGTTAGCGGACCTATCAAATAAATTAAGCGATGTATCCTCCCCTTTCACCACAGCGGTAGACAAAGCCCTAGAGGACGAAGGTAAAATCGATGTAGTAATGCTCTTGCTAGGCCCTTCCCTTGATAAGGTCAGCCAAGAAGCCTTGGAAGGGGCGTTTAAACAGGGGGTAGCGCAAGGTAAAGCAGCGCTGGTAGCTTCATTGCTAGAAAAAGCGCAAGAGAGGATAGAGGATACTACTATTGCCGCTTCCCTGCTTTGCGCTTCCAATGCGCCTAACGGTGAGGAAGTCAGCGCAGCTATTTATAGGCATGTAAAACCACTAGTCCTCGGGAGGATTCTCCTAGAGGCGGTCACCCAAAATGACCTTGCCCTCGTAGAAGGCGTGCTAGTTGAGGGAATTGCCAAGCTAGAGGAGAAATTACTACAACACGCCTTTGAACTTGCCTGCCAGCAAGGCCATAGCGCTATCGTCGAGCGCTTCTTAGAAAGGGAAGCGGTAAAAGAGCGCCTCCAAGCAGTTCTTCCCTACTGCTTCCATCAAGCCTGCGAGGAGGGGCAAGTCGGTGTAGTAGGCTCTTTCCTAGCGCAAGGTTCGCTGCCAGAGGCTACGCTTGTAATAGCCCTGGTGAAGGTCATAGAAGAAGGGCCAGAAGCCGTAAAAGCTATCCTTCTTGAACAGGTAAGCGAAGAAGTGGTTGAAAAGGTCTGGAAGCAGGGAATAGAGGAGCAGAAGGCCTGTGTGGTAGAAGCCTTACTCGCTCACGAGCGAGCAAGATCGCAACTAGATCAGGAAAGGCTCGAGGCTGAATTCATCCAAGCAGTCACTGCGCAGGGTGAGCATCCGTTGTTGGAAGTACTCTTAAACAAAGCGAAGCTAGGGGGTTGGTTTATTGTAGGGGTGCTTGATACCGCCATAAAGAAGGGAGAATCGAAGATAATGAATAACCTATTAGAGAGAATAAACAAAGACATGCTAGTAGCAGTCCTCTTGCATGCCGTTGTAGAAGATAAGGCTAGGCTCCTCCCCTTCCTCCTCACCCGAGCCAAAGAAGTCAACGTGGGGAGTGGAGCCCTAGCTCAAGCGTTTGAGACAGCCGTAGCGCAAGGTAGTAAAAATTCAGTAGCCTCCCTACTAGAAGGAGTGCAAGATAGGCTAGCAGATAATACTATTGCCGCTTCTCTGCTTTACGCTTCAAATACGCCTAACCGTGAGGAAGTCACAGCAGCTATTTATAGGCATATAAAACCACGGGTCCTCGAGAGGATTCTCCTAGAGGCAGTCACCCAAAATGACCTTGCGCTCATAGAAGGCGTGCTAGTTGAGGGAATTTCAAAGCTAGAGGATGCAGCGCTACAATACGCCTTCCAACGTGCCTGCCAGCAAGGCCATAGCGCTATAGTGGGGCTTTTCTTAGAGAGGGAAGCGATCCAAGACCTCCTCCAAGCAGTGATTCCCTTGTGCTTTGAGCAAGCAGCCCGAGAAGGTCAAACAGCGGTAGTCACTACCTTCCTGTCCAAGGCTCCACTAGAGGAGCGTACGCTTATAGGAGGTTTCCATCAAGCCGTCACCCAAGGTCAAGCCGGTGTAGTAGGCTCCTTCCTAGCGCAAGGTTCGCTACCAGAGGCTACGCTTGCCACAGCCCTGGTGAAGGTCATAGAAGAAGAGCAAGAAGCCGTAAAAGCTACCTTTCTTGCCCAGGTAAGCGAAGAAGTGGTTCAAAAGGTCTGGAAGCAGGGAATAGGCGAGAAGAAATACGCTGTGTTAGAAGCGTTATTAGCTCATTCCCAAGCAAGAGGCAAACTAGGGAAAGCCACAATCGAAGCTGAGTTTACCCAAGCAGCCAGGGAGGAAGACCCGCTGCTAGCGTTGCTCCTCAACAAAGCCAAGGATAAGCTCCAGCTAGGGTTTATTGTCGGTGAGCTTGATGGAGCCATCAAGGAGCAAAAATTTTTGATAATTCCTACTATTTTAAATAGCCTAGAGCAAGAAATGTTAGCAGGTGTCCTTTTAGAGGCAGTTGAGCAGGGTAATTCAGCCCTCCTCCCCTCTTTACTATCCAAGGCAACAAAAGAAGACGTGGGTAATGAAGTGATCGAAGCTGCTTTGAAGAAGGCGTCAGCGCAAGGTAGTAAGGAAGTAGTCACCAGCCTGGTTGACCATGCTAAATCCCAGCTAGGAGAGGAAGCAATCACCCAAGTCCTGACAAGTGCCGTATCGCAAGGAAATTCGGTGCTAGTAGGCACTTTGTTAGCGGGCCTATTAGATAAATTGAGCGATGTATCCTCCCCTTTCACCACAGCAGTAGACAAAGCCTTAGAGGACGAAGGTAAGCTCGATGTAGTAATGCTCTTGCTAGGCCCTTCCCTTGATAAGGTCAGCCAAGAAGCCTTGGAAGGGGCGTTTAAAAAGGGGGTAACGCAAGGTAAAGCAGCGCTGGTAGCTTCATTGCTAGAAAAAGCGCAAGAGAGGATAGAGGATACTACTATTGCCGCTTCCCTGCTTTGCGCTTCCAATG
>JAKSDE010000042.1 GCA_022360235.1 Cytophagales bacterium | reverse complement strand
GCTCAACCCTGTTGTGCTCAAGGAAACATTAAAAGTGCTACCTGATTGGGGAAAAGACAAAACTGAATATTTTATTTGTGGACCAACAGGCTTTATGAATTTAGTCACTGATACCTTACAAAGCTTAGAAGTACCGCAAGAAAAAGTTTATCAAGAAAGTTTTTTTATTGATAACGACAAGGCAACTAATGCGGCACAAGAAAAATTAGTAGCCCGGGAAGTAACTGTAATCTATGAAGGGGAAACTTACAAATTCACGGTTCCTCCTGATAAAACTATACTTGAAACAGCGCTAGAGAACGATATTGATCTGCCTTTTTCTTGTCAGAGCGGGGTATGTACGGCCTGTCTTGGGAAGTGCTTGTCAGGCAAAATTAAGTTAGAGGCTGATGGAGGACTTTCTGAGGAAGAATTAAAAGAAGGCTATGTACTCACTTGTGTAAGCCACCCCTTAACAGAAAATGTAGTAGTTGAGATTGACTGATACTATCTTTTTATTTGCTTAATTGGCTATTGATTTATTGTGACAAAGAGAATACACAGGGATCGGCAGCCCCTATCCGTTTTCTGGAGCTATTAAGTCCAAGAATCTGCTTACTTTAGCAGGAGGGGAGGGGCAATCCATGTATACTATACCCTATCTCCTTGCAGGTACACTTCAAATGCATCTTTGTTCATATACCATAGATAGCCCAGTTATTTTTCTATATTTGTCCCATAGATTGTTGTGAAAAATATTAAATTTACTTTATTAAAAACGCTAGCATAAAGTAGTATGAAAATAGCTATTATAGGCACTGGTTACGTAGGTTTGGTTACAGGAGCTTGTTTTTCCGAAATGGGAACAAAGGTAGTATGTGTAGATATTGATCGAGAAAAAATTGAGGCTTTGAAGAAAGGTATCATTCCTATTTATGAACCTGGACTCGAAGAAATTGTAAAAGCTAATCTTCAGAAACAAAGACTACAGTTTACTTATCAGCTATCCGAGGCTATTCAAGAAGCAGACATAATTTTTATTGCGGTAGGAACTCCTTCTAGCCGAGGCGGGGAGGCTGATCTGACGCATGTAATTTCTGTAGCAGAAGCCATTGGAGACAATCTGCACAGTTATGCATTAATTGTTACCAAAAGTACGGTACCGGTGGGTACTACCCATAAGGTACAGCAGGTTATACAAGATAGAATCACTACAAGGGGGGAAATGATCCCGTTTGAAGTAGTATCTAACCCAGAGTTTTTAAAAGAAGGCACTGCTGTGGAAGATTTTCTAAAGCCAGATAGAATTATCGTTGGTGTAACCTCTGAACGAGCCAAGGATGCTATGCAAAAACTTTACCGTCCCTTTACTATCAATGGCCATCCCATCTTGTTTATGGATATTATTTCCTCTGAGATGACTAAGTATGCTGCCAATGCTATGCTAGCTACTAAAATAAGCTTTATGAATGAAATGGCTAATTTATGCGAACAGGTAGGGGCTAATATAAAATACGTACGCCTAGGGCTGGGCAGTGATCCAAGAATCGGCGATAAGTTTATTTATCCAGGGATAGGGTATGGAGGTTCTTGTTTTCCTAAAGATGTAAGCGCCTTAATTAATACGGCCAAAAACAACCAGTATTCGTTAAAGGTAGTAGAAGCCGTACATCATGTGAATGAACAACAGAAGTTAGTACTTTATCATAAAATCAAGAAATATTTTAGCCACCCTGGACTTGAGGGGAAAAAAATTGCTATCTGGGGACTTGCCTTCAAGCCTAAAACAGATGACATACGAGAGGCACCTTCTTTAGTGCTTATTGAAAAATTACTCGACGAAGGATGCCATATTGCTGCTTACGACCCAGTAGCTATAGACAATACAAGAAAAATTTTAGGAACCAAAATAGCCTATGCGAGAGATCCCTATGATGCCTTGAAAGGAGCAGATGCCTTGGCTATCGTAACCGAATGGCCTGAGTTTCGATTCCCCAAACTAGACTTAATCAAAAAACAGATGAACACCCCTGTGATCTTTGATGGAAGAAACATCCTAGATGAACAGGAGATGCAGACACATGGCTTTGCTTATCAAGGAATAGGAATAGGAAAGCATTCGTTCGTAGAGACAGAAGAAGTACTATGAAAAAACGAATTTTAGTCACAGGAGGAGCCGGTTTTCTCGGCTCCCACCTATGCGAACGCCTATTAAATGAAGGCCATGAGGTCATCTGTGTAGATAACTATTTTACGGGAAACAAAGAGAATATTGTCCATCTTTTGGCGAATCCTTATTTTGAATTAATACGCCATGATGTAACTATGCCTCTCTATGTAGAAGTAGATGAAATTTACCACCTAGCCTCCCCTGCTTCCCCTACTCACTATCAATACAATCCGATCAAGACTATTAAAACCTCTGTGATAGGTTCGATGAACATGTTGGGCTTAGCCAAAAGGGTCAAGGCAAAAATCTTACAAGCTTCTACCAGTGAAGTATATGGAGACCCCCAAGTACATCCTCAGCCAGAATTATACTGGGGGAATGTGAATCCCATCGGTCCAAGAGCCTGTTATGATGAGGGAAAACGCTGTGCTGAAACTTTGTTCATGAGCTATCACAAACAAAATGACGTTCATATCAAGATCATGCGGATATTTAATACATACGGGCCTAGAATGCATCAAGACGATGGAAGGGTTGTCTCTAATTTTATTGTACAAGCATTGAAAGGGGAAGACCTCACAATATATGGCGATGGTTCTCAGACACGAAGCTTCTGTTATGTTGATGATAATATTGAAGCGATGATTCGATTAATGGACACAGATAAAGCGTTTATAGGACCTGTTAACATTGGAAATGACGCTGAGTTTTCTATCGTAGAACTAGCTGAAAAAGTGCTAAAATTAACGGGTGCTAGCACAAAGATTGTAAAAAAACGTCTACCCCAAGACGATCCTTCACAACGTCAGCCAGTTATTACATTAGCCCAAAAGGCGCTCGACTGGACACCGCAAGTATCGCTTGAAGAAGGCTTACGAAAAACAATTGCATATTTTAAAAAGGTATTAAATGTATGAATAAAGCACAGAAATATATTTTAATAGTAGGAGGCGCAGGCTATATCGGGGCGCATGCGAATAAAATTTTGGCCAGTGAAGGTTATGAAACTATTGTATTAGACAACCTTTCTTATGGGCATATCGACTTTGTTCAATGGGGTAAATTCATCCAAGGAAATATTGCCGATCCTATTTTACTCGATAAAATTTTTGAAACCTACCCCATTGAAGTAGTGATGCACTTCTCTGCTTTTGCTTACGTAGGCGAGTCTCAAAGAAATCCTGCTAAGTATTACCAGAACAATGTCGTTGGTACGCTTGATTTGTTAGATGCCATTGTAAGACACAATATACCTTACTTTGTTTTCTCCTCTACTTGTGCCACCTTTGGCGAACCCCAGTATTTACCAGTAGACGAAAAACATAGACAACTACCTCTAAGCCCTTATGGCAAAACAAAACTCACTGTAGAACATATTTTAAAAGACTATGCAGCTGCTTATGGAATCAAGTATGCTATCTTACGTTACTTTAATGCAGCAGGGGCAGACCCTGAGGGAATGATTGGGGAAGATCATGACCCAGAAACACATCTTATTCCCTTAGTGTTAGATGTAGCTTTAGGTAAGAGAGAGTATATTGAAGTATTTGGGGATGATTATCCTACGAAAGATGGAACGTGCATAAGAGATTATATTCATGTAAATGATTTGGCCTATGCGCATCTTTTAGCCATGGAATGGATGATGCATTACAACCAATCTAACGATTTTAATCTTAGTAATGGAACGAGCTTTTCTGTGAAAGAAATTATTCAAGTAGCAGAGAAGGTTACAGGTAAAAAAATACCTCAACGCATCACTGAAAGAAGAGCTGGCGACCCCACCAAAATTGTAGGTAGTTCACAAAAGGCAGCAGTAATGTTAAATTGGGAGCCATATTATAAAAGCATAGAAGAGATCATGGCCACAGCCTGGAACTGGCACCAAAAATGCCATTAAGCATCTTTAAAATCATGACGCTATGAAAGGTATTATCTTAGCAGGTGGTTCGGGTACAAGACTTTACCCTATTACAAAAAGCGTTTCAAAGCAGTTGTTGCCTGTCTATGATAAACCCATGGTTTACTACCCCCTCTCTGTGTTGATGCTGGCAGGCATCAGAGAAATACTTCTTATCACTACGCCGCATGACAAACCTCTCTTTGAAGAACTTTTCGGCGATGGTAGCCAGTTAGGTTTAGCCATAACCTATGCGATACAACCTTCTCCAGCAGGCATCGCACAAGCTTTTCTGATTGGTGAGCAATTTATTGGCAAAACGTCCGTCAGCTTGATTTTAGGTGATAACATTTTCTTTGGTTATGGATTCTCAGAAAAACTTACAAAGGCTAGTCAACTTCAAACGGGTGCCCAAGTCTTTGGTTATCACGTAGATGATCCTGAACGCTATGGCGTGGTGGTGTTTGATAAGGAAAAAAAGGTAACAGCACTTGTTGAAAAACCGCGGCAACCACCTTCGCATTATGCTGTAACAGGGCTCTATTTTTATGATAACTCGGTCGTAGCGAAAGCCAAGCGTCTCAAGCCATCGGCACGAGGAGAACTGGAGATCACTGATCTGAATAAATTATATTTAGAAGAAAAAAAGTTGAAAGTAACACTTTTGGGGAGAGGAATCGCATGGCTCGATACAGGAGAACCAAAATCTCTATTACAGGCCGCTGACTTCATTGCAGCCATAGAGCATAGGCAAGGACTCAAAGTAGCTTGTATCGAAGAAATTGCTTTTAGAAAAGGATATATCAACACCGAACAGTTGATAAAACTGGCCAATCCTCTCCAAAAAGCAACGTATGGCAAGTATTTACTTCGTATAGCCGCAGAAAAAATTTAATCTATGCAACTACATAGAACACCGCTCCTTGATTTGCCTGTTGTAGCACCCACCGTTTTTGAAGATAAGCGTGGTTACTTTTTCGAAAGCTATCAT
>JAKSDE010000043.1 GCA_022360235.1 Cytophagales bacterium | reverse complement strand
TTTCCCTAGAGCTTGTTGTACTATGTGTTGATGTGGGACTTTCAGTTACCTCTAGGGCGTGAGACCTCTTTGGGTGCCACAAAAAAAGTACTGACTTGTGTACTGATGGGGATCCGACATAGAAGCGCTACAACGACTAAAATTGACGCGCATATAATGGATAATGGGAAATAATGACAATGAGACGAGATTTGAGCGGGAGCAGCGGTGTAATCCAGCGGAGGAGATAACGAACAACTTGAAACGATCAAGAGGTTGATTTAAACGGAACGATAAACATTAGTCCAACAGCTGGGGTTTTAGGAAACTACAATTACTATGAGACGGGCATGGGAATAGCCATTTGGACGATGGACAAACTGATTGAACCAGCAAATTGTTGTGATTGAGATTAGATCAGAGATTTTGGGTATAAACTTGGCCGATATGTTTGGGATTTCAGCCGCTCATTGGGACCGACTCTCCAGCACTCTATGATTGAACGATTCAGATGGATGATTTCAACCTTTGATTGTTGCCTCCTTGAGTGTTATATTGGACATCTTGGTTAGCTTACTGGAGTTTTGGAGGATTCGGGACTTGGTTTTCGATCCTGGAAAACAAGCTGATTACGACCAACTTTCGGTGCCTTCAAGGAGTTTCTGATGGACATTTATGTCGTGGATTATGGAAGATCATTGGTGACGAGTACTTCTGGTGAAACCTTTATCTTGGTTGACATTTTTCAGCACTTTTGTTGTGTTGCATCCTGATTTGTATCTACTTTTAAACCGGGCCCCACCAAAGCTGATGACATGACATGAAACAAGATCTTAGCATAAGTTTAGTGCAAAAGGATAACTGGAGCGTGCGGGAAACCATGATTAGCGCTTGAGAAAGACATGGGATTGCTCAATTAGGCGATGGAAAAGCTTGGGATAAGTTATTTTCATGATAAGCAGTCGTGGTGAGATAGGCTTAAGGGATTTGGGGGGTACAAAAATGAACAGCACATGTGAGATTTCAGTCGGTCCACAAGGACTGACTCCTCAGACTTCTATGGATAGGCAATTCAGC
>JAKSDE010000264.1 GCA_022360235.1 Cytophagales bacterium | reverse complement strand
TTACCTTAAAGGTAGAGTAGGAGCTGGGCTGAATGCGCTTTTAGCAGCTATAGGTTTCAACTTAAGCCTTCTGTTAGCCTAGATTTCAGCCTTAGAGTTGAGGAAAGTAGAATTTATTTGTTCGTATTTTCTGTTCTCCTCATTGTCAAAACTTCTAGGAATATGTTGTAGGAAATTTGTGCTTGGTAAAACCGTGAAGAGTTCTTAAGGGCCGACTAACTAGGGTGGATTAAATGTATTATTCTATACTATGAATATCCTGTGAGTGATCTTAAAAGTTGAGGAGTTAGCTCTTCTTTTTCTATGCTCCACAACGTGTCTTTTACTCAGATAGCTTGTTATAATTTACCCCCTTTACCCCTCTTGTTATCAGCCCAAAGCAGTGTTCTTCCAGCATGTGGTGCTTATATTTATACCATTTTTTGCTTATTGGGGACTTTTTTCAATACTTTTTCCGTTTTCCTGAGGTAGTGAACTTGCTGGTTCGAGACTTGTCTCCTTCATACTTGTTCCCATTTTACACTTACCATTAAATTGTGCGCCTTCCTCAAATACGAGTTTATTGGTAATGATATCTCCTTTAACAACGGCAGTAGATTTTAGCGTAAGAAGCTCTGAAACCTCTAATGTTCCCTCTACTTCTCCGCCAACTGCTGCATTTTGTGCAACAATGTTTCCTTTAACTTTTGCGGAATTCCCCAAAACTACCTTAGCTTTTGTTGTGATTCCTCCTATAGCTTTTCCTTCTACGCGGATATTGCCTATAGTTTTCAAATTTCCTTCTACCGTTGTTCCTTGTCCAATGATATTGCTTGCGTTACTGATTTCTTCAGCACTGTTTTCTTTTTTAGTATTTGTAAACATAATAAGCTGTAATTTTTTAAAATTAAAAAGGAATGAAGTCTTCAGGGTTGACAGGTACTCCTTCATACCATAGCTCAAAATGCAGATGAGGTCCTGTTGTTAGCTCTCCTGAGTTGCCCATGATAGATATAATGTCCCCTGCTTGGACAAAATTACCAACTTTTTTCAATAATGCCGAATTATGTTTATAGATAGAAACGAGATTCTTACTATGTTGAATAGCGATTATCCAACCTCCTTCTACTGTCCAAGAAGAAAAAATGACTACCCCATCAGAGATACATTTGATGGGTTCTTTGTCTTTTGCTACGATGTCTACACCATAGTGCTCGATTTTAGAATTGAAAGGGGCTGTAATAATCCCTGTGATAGGAGGAAAGAAAAAAAGTTCCTTCAGGTCGCTGATAGGTCTGTTGCAAGTAGATAGGAGGGAGGGCCCTTTTTCTTCAAATTCGCTATGCAATAAAGAATCAACTTCTACTAGATTTTCTAGCTCTAAAGATTCATCTAACGTATTTTTCTTGGAAGGATCAGCTGTTGTTACCTCATAAGTAGGGGCTGGCTTACCTTCAATTACACTTTGAATAAGCTTTATAAATTTATCTTGTTTGATAACTTGCTGCTCTAAAGAGTCTACACTTAATGACAGATGTATTATCTTTTTTTCATTGGTTTGCTCAATGTAGCGAGGATTTAGCCACTTAGCGAGGATTGTATTTGCTAAAAGCAAACTAAATATTACCAGCGTGACAAAGGATACAAAGGATAGTATGATTAGTTGGGCATAGTTGAATCTAAAGGAAGACTTTTCACCAAAGTCTTCTTCACTACGAATGATTAACTGGTAGCGATTGGTTAGCCACCTAGCAAGTGTCTTTTTTAATTTCAAGGCGCTTCGCATTATAGGGTACCTGATATCTTCGCTGCAAGGTAAAAATTTTATGTTAAAAATGCAGGGATATTTCCCACTGAGGGTCTTCATTCTTACGCCCTGGTAGTCTTGAAACTCATCGAGTAGACCTGGGGAATCGCACCCCAAGCCCCTCACGGGTATAATGACACTAACTTAATATATTTATCTATATTTTCTATACCTGCCTTTTTTGGTTT
>JAKSDE010000476.1 GCA_022360235.1 Cytophagales bacterium | reverse complement strand
TTAAAGCCAATAGACTTTCATGGATTTTCCAAACTTTTGAGTATATTTTTTGTCATATTTTTTTAATTTTAGTGTCATCAACCAATACTAAACAAAATTAGCAAGCTATGGAAGCAGCAGACGATTACTATGATACCAACTCCTTAATAATAGGTTTTACCTGAACTTTCATCTGATCTTAATAGTAATCACAGGATAGCGGATTCAGTCTATTGTTAAGCTTTATATAGCTTTCAGGCCTATATAATTTGCCGCTATCCTAAATGCTGCTTACGTTAGCTTACCTACTGTTTGTCAAATATTTTTTGTTCATAACACT
Source organism: Cytophagales bacterium (assembly GCA_022360235.1). Taxonomy (GTDB): domain Bacteria; phylum Bacteroidota; class Bacteroidia; order Cytophagales; family Amoebophilaceae; genus JAKSDE01. The sequence continues at coordinate 10,231 of JAKSDE010000476.1, read as the reverse complement.
TTGTTTTAGTTGAAAAAATCGATTTAAAACTTGCAATTTAATGCTTTGCTGTTAGTATTGCCCCTCCACTCCCAGCCCTTACTGGGTGTGGAAAAGTGGATAAAACGCTTGTCAATTAGCTTTCCCTTTCATAGGGTGGTTTTATCCACTTTTCCACACCATAACAACGATAGTAGCCTAATGATTTATCTTTGTTTGAATCCCTTCTAAAGGCACATCCCCAACAAAACGATTTTATTTAAATAATTACACTCTGCTAATCTAAAGGAGACCTATAATTGGATAGAATCTTTTAAGATTCTACAGCCCCCTAAGAAGCCAGCAAGGGTACAACGCTATCTCTAAAACTTTGATAAAGCAGAATAAAAGGTGAGGCAGTTAGCAGCCAAAGCGCTAGCAGAAACAAGCTATACTACAATATTCACAATCTTTTGGGGTACAATAATCATCTTTTTCGGTTTTTGCCCTTTCATCCACTTTTGTATCTTTTCAGCAGTAAGTATTTGTTGCTCCATGGCTTCGCGTGGTATAGCTAAGGGAAAAGACATTTTTGCCCGCTTTTTGCCATTAATAGTAATGGGATATTCAAACATCTCCTCCTGTATATACTGTTCCTTATAAGAAGGAAAAGGTGCTTTTACTACACTTTCTTTATGTCCAAGCAGTTGCCAAAGTTCTTCTGCAATGTGAGGAGCAAAAGGCGCTAATAAGATAACTAAATCTTGCAATACACCTTTTTTATTACATTGTAAGGTAGTTAGCGCATTGACACAGATCATAAAAGTACTCACAGCTGTATTGAAGGCATAACGTGCAATGGCTTCTTCGATTTTTTGGATGGTCTTATGGATAACTTTTAATTCCTCTTCTGTAGGTGGCGTATCTGAGACATTCCATCGGCCCTCTTTATCGTGAAACAACTTCCAGAGCTTGGTGAGAAATCGAAACACTCCATCGATACCATGGGTATTCCAAGTCTTAGCTTGTGCTAGAGGACCTAAGAACATCGCATAAAGTCTAAATGTATCAGCCCCATATTCTTCAACCACCTCATCAGGATTTACTACATTATATTTTGACTTCGACATTTTCTCTACCTCCCCTCCACAGATGTATTGACCCTCTTCCAAAATAAAAGTTGCCTGCTTAAAGTCAGGACGCCACTTTTTAAAGGCCGTTATGTCCAACACATCGTTATTCACAAGATCAGTAGCTACGTAAAGCGGAAGGGTCTCATAAGGCTCCTTTAAATTATAACTTACAAACTGATTGGTTCCTTTAACGCGATAGACAAAGTTAGCCCTACGCTGAATCATTCCTTGGTTAATGAGTTTTTGGAAAGGCTCTTTCGTGTTTACGTATCCCAAGTCGTACAAGAATTTTGTCCAGAATCGCGCATAGAGTAAGTGACCTGTTGCATGCTCTGCACCGCCCATATAAAGATCTACTGCTTTCCAGTAAGCCTGTGCTTCTTTTCCTACAAAAGCCGCGTTATTGTGTGTATCCATATAGCGAAAAAAGTACCAGCTAGACCCTGCCCAGCCAGGCATAGTGTTCAGCTCCAATGGATAACCTTCGTCCGTTTTCCAGTTAGCTGCATGGCCTAGCGGGGGGTTTCCTGCATCAGTGGGTTGATATGTTTTTACTTCAGGCAATTCAAGAGGAAGCTTAGCTTCTGCAAGGGCATAAGGTATCCCGTCTTTATAATAGATAGGAAAAGGCTCTCCCCAGTAGCGTTGACGACTAAAGATGGCATCGCGAAGGCGATAATTCACCTTTCGTATGCCTATTTTTCCTAGACGCTTCATTACTTCTTCTGTAGCTACCTTGACAGAAAGGCCATTCAAAAAGTCAGAATTAATGAGCTTGCCCTCCTTTGCTTCATAAGCTTCTTGACTAACATTGCCTCCTGCTACCACTTCTATAATGGGTAGCGCAAAATGTTTAGCAAAAGCATAATCACGGCTATCATGGGCAGGTACGCCCATAATGGCTCCTGTACCATAGCCTGTTAAAACGTAATCCGTTACCCAGATCGGTATTTTCCCTCCTGTAAAAGGATGTGTAGCATAGGCGCCTGTAAATACGCCTGTAACCTGGTTCACTTCACGCATTTGCGTTCTTTCAGAGCGATTTTTGGCTTTGGCTACATAATCTTTGACTGCCCTCTGCCTTTCAACTAATGTAAGTTGTTCAACTAAATCATGCTCAGGGGCCAAGGCAAGATAAGAGGTACCAAAAATTGTATCAATTCGTGTTGTGAAAACTTTGACATTAACCGTTTTTTCACCCACTACTGCTTTAAATAGCAGTTCGACTCCTTCTGACTTTCCGATCCAGTTTCGCTGTATTTCCTTGATAGAAGTAGGCCAGTCTAGCTGCTCCAAATCATCCAACAATCTAGCTGCATAAGCTGTTATACGAAGGCTCCATTGCTTCATTTTTTTGCGAATAACTGGGTAACCTCCTCTTTCAGAACGCCCCTCCTTCACCTCTTCATTAGCAAGTACGGTTCCCAACGCAGGGCACCAGTTGACCATTGTATCTGATAAGAAAGCAAGTCTGTATTTAAGAAGGATAAATTGCTGTTCTTTTTCAGTCATCTTTTTCCATGCTGCTGCCGTAAACACAGGGGTATCATCATCACAGGCAGCCTTAACCTTACCATTTCCTGCTTGCTCGAAAATTGAGATTAAGCTTTTAATGGGCTGTGCTTTTTGTAAATCGTTGTTATACCAACTTTGGAACAACTTCAAAAAAATCCACTGGGTCCATTGGTAGTAAGTAGGGGCACAAGTACGCACTTCTCTATCCCAATCAAAAGAAAAGCCTAATTGCTTAAGCTGTTGTTTGTATCGGCGAATATTCTTTGCTGTAGTTACAGCGGGATGTTGCCCTGTTTGAATAGCATATTGCTCTGCCGGCAAGCCAAAAGCATCAAAGCCCATAGGGTGAAGAACGTTGTAGCCTTTGCTTCTTTTATACCTTGCCACTATATCAGAAGCAATATACCCCTGTGGATGACCAACATGGAGACCCGCGCCAGAGGGATAAGGGAACATGTCTAAGACATAAAACTTGGGCTTGCTTGTAGCTAATGAAGTTCTAAAGAGGTGGTGCGCTTTCCAATAGCTTTGCCACTTTTTTTCTATTTCCTTGAAATTGTAGTTTGCCATACATTAAGTGCATTGTTTCCTTCAACGTGCTACAAAATTAGTTTTTTTACGAATAAATTTGTTTATTTGTAGTTTAAGTTATTGCTAATTCTCTAACAGTTGCTTCACTATCGTCAAGCGTATGAATACAAAAGAGAAAACTATTGTAGAGCCTACCAACAACATCCTAGAAAACGATAAAGCAGTTAGTAAATCAGAGGGAGCTTTTATGGTACTAGCAAGTATTTTCATCACTTGCGTGGTGCTTAGTAATGTAATAGCAGGCAAGTTCTTTATCTTCCTTGGGTTACCACTTTCTTGCGCTGTAATTATTTATCCTATCACCTTTTTAATCACAGATATCATCTCTGAAATTTATGGTCCCAAACGAGCCAAAATACTTGTATTGAGTGGATTTGGGGTGAGTATCTTGATCACTATACTCGTATGGATTGCTAATAAGGTCCCTATCGCGAACGACTCACCTGTAGACGAGAAATCTTTTAACCAAATATTTGGCTTACTACCCCTTATTATGTTTAGTGCCATGATAGCTTACCTTACAGCACAATTCGTAGATATCCAAGCGTTTGAATTTTGGCGAAAGCTTTCCCATAAAAGGTATTTATGGCTGAGAAATAATGCGTCTACCCTACTGAGTCAGTTGGTAGATACAGTGGTAGGCATGACCATTGCAATGGTAATATGGCCTATGGTAGATGGCAATGAACACACCCAACCAGTGGGTATACAACTATGGATACAAATTGTCTTAGGACAATATAGTTTTAAAGCCGTACTAGCCCTCTTAGATACGCCCTTCGTGTATGCAGGAGTACACCTGACCAAGAAATGGATTGGGCTACAATCAAACTAAAAACTATTTTGGCAAAAGAAGTACTCGTAGAATCCTTTAGAGAACAAACTCCCTCTCGTGCAGAGAGCGTCTATGTACTACTTGTAAGCACTTTTTTAGCTATTTTACTGATTACCAACCTCATTACCGCAAAGTATTTTGTCATTGGTACAATACTCTTGACCGCTGGTGCGATTACCTATCCCTTCACTTTTTTGTTGAACGATATTATCACAGAAGTTTATGGTAAAAGGAAAGCCAAGTTAGCGGTTTGGCTAGGATTGATGGCGAGTATTTTTATGGTGGTAATCCTACAAATAGCTAATGGTGTACCTATCTACGAGGGTTCACCGGTAGAACAACGCACCTTTCAGTCAGTCTTCAGCTTTACGCCTGGTATTGTTCTTGGATCTATGGTTGCTTATCTGGTAGCACAGTTTACCGATATCTATCTGTTTAGCTTTTGCCGAAGGCTGACCAAAGGTAAGCACCTATGGCTACGAAATAATGTCTCTACTTTAATAAGTCAATTGCTTGATACCATAATTTTTGGTGTAATCGCCTGGATTGTATGGCCACTCCTAGATCTAAGCAACGTGAGTAAGCCTGTGGCATGGTCTACATGGTACCAAGTTATAATCGCTGAATATATTTTTAAGGTGATATTTACCTTGCTCAGCACACCACTCGTCTATCTAGGTGTTTATGCAACGAAGCGTTGGGTAAAGGCCTTATGACTTATGATGCGAACTAGCAAGGTACCAACAACTATAGTCTCTTCTTTAAAGTCTCTACAGATTTAACCCTGATTTTACTTTGATTTGCTTACCTGAATGACAGGGTGCCATACGATGAACTGGTTCCTAGGCTTACGAAAGAAGCACTTCAAAAGCATCTATAACGAGACCTTTGTAAAACGCATCAAAATCCGTTCATATAGCCTATAAAGAAGGGAGGTACCCTAGTTTTGCAAAGGTCTCATAACTACAAAAAAGCTCATTTTTCAGGCTTTACTACGGCTTGTAACTACTTAGTCGACCCTTAACAAGTATTCAATACGGTGTTTTTAAACTTAAAATGACTATCTTAGCTCACAAAAACTCATCATATAGCGTAGCAATATTGGCAAGAAAAACCTTTATAGTACGCCAAAACCTTGCAAAAAATAGCAGGCCCTATCAAGCATAGAGATCCGCCTTTGAAAAATGGCGTTCAGAGGAGCTGTAGAAAACGAGACAGGAATTGCTTCCATTCAGTCATGGTTTATCCTCTTATAGTCAAATACGGTGCTTAAGGAGGTCTATCGAGCAACTTTTTGAGGGGGAAAGGAGTGTTTTCTATAGTCCCCTATCGAAATTCGGAACTAAAAAATTGGTAAAATACCATAAGCATACTAACTTTGGAAAGAAGTTACCTTTAAAGTAGGTATATAGCTCTTTATGTAAGTAAACTAAGTAAGTAAAAACAAACATATAACTTAAAAATAACATTTCTTATGTCTTTCAAAATAAAAACCCTTTTATTAGTACTCCTGGCTATTACAAGTTGTGAAACAGAAGAAAAGGAAGAAATACCCGCAGATGAAGCTTTGCGTTCTGTAGTTATAGAGCTGGCAAAGGAGGATAATAATGTTGACAGAAATGCCCACTATGCGCTATGTATAATAAGGGATGACACTATATCTAGCAATGATAAAGTGGTAGCAAAAATGCTAGAGGAAATAAGTAGTATTTTCGCACGACGCCCAAGCAATCAGACGTTGTTTCAAAGGTCGTTTGACGAAGCACTTGTTAGTGGAGACACGAGCAGGGTAGGTGCCCTATTAAAAGTAGGAGCACAGGAACTGAGTGACGAGGAAAAGCTACATGCGAATGTGGTTTTAGATAACAGGAGAGCAATAAAAAGCATGCTAAAAGATACAGAATCAGATGACATGAAGCTATTGGGTAACGCAGCCCTTGGCAGGGTAGATGAAGTAAGGGGGCTACTCACCAGTGGCACGCCTGTAAGAAGTAGAGCTACTATAAGAACAGCATGGTGGTATGCAGTAAGGAATAAACACGCTGAAGTAGCAAAGCTTTTATTAAAAACAGGAAAGCTAGCTTCTCATGAAGCATTAGTAGCGAATGCATTAGCAGGGGATGCTACGCAAGTGCGAAACATATTAGAGGATAAAGCTATCTTGCTCAGCAAAGGCGATATAACAGTAGCATGGTATATGGCGAGAAAGAATGACTATCTACAAGTAGCTAAGATGATTGATGAGTATAGGTAATAAAGAGGCAATCTTCAGGAATAGCTTATTATAGCAAGGCCAGCCAAATTTAACTACAGGAGCATGGTACTATACAATGTACCAACCTATGATTTTTAAAGGGCACACTAAAAACAAAGGAGAATGATCATTGTTACAGGAGCTGTCGGATTTATTGGCAGCTGTTTAATCTCTAAACTTAATCAAGAGAACTTTAATGCGATCGTTGCGGTAGATCGTTTTGATAATCCTACGAAGAACAAAAACTTAGTAGGTAAAAGGCTATGGAAGCAGATAGAACGCGATGAATTTATTGTTTGGCTAGATCAGCATTATGAAGAAGTAGAATTTATTTTTCATTTAGGAGCACGCACCGATACCACAACATCTGACAAAGCCCTTTTGCAAAAGCTTAATACGAACTATACGAAAGCCTTATGGCAACGGTGTGAGAAGTATCAAATTCCCTTAGTGTATGCTTCTTCTGCAGCAACGTATGGGCAGGGTGAGTATGGCTATGAAGATGATGAAGCAATCATTCCCCAACTAAAGCCTCTGAACCTCTATGGCGTATCGAAAAATGAATTTGATAAATGGGCGCTACAACAGAAAGAAAAGCCTTTCTTTTGGGTAGGGCTCAAATTCTTTAATGTTTATGGCCCGAATGAATATCATAAAGGAAGAATGGCTTCAGTGATATGGCATACGTTTAACCAACTAAAGGCTACTGGCAAAATGAAGCTTTTCCGTTCACACCATCCTAATTTTGAAGATGGGAAGCAAAAAAGAGATTTCATCTACGTAAAGGATGTAGTGGAGGTCTGCTATTTTCTAATGCATCATAGAAAAAACAGCGGTATCTATAATCTTGGTACAGGCCAGGCCAGAACTTTCTTAGCCCTAACACGTGCTGTGTTTAAAGCTTTAGAAAAAGAAGAACACATCGAGTTTATTGACATACCCGAAGATATTCGTGGTAAATATCAGTACTTTACAGAAGCAAAAATGGGTAAGCTGAGAAGCATCGGTTATGAAAAGCCTTTTACAGCTTTAGAAGAAGGAGTTAGGGAGTATGTAAAGGATTATTTATTAGCCCATCAATACATGTAGTAGTGGGTTATCTCTTCAAAACCAGAGGGTGTGACCTATCGCTCAAAAGCAAGGGGTCTACTTCCCCTTTGCTGCTAATGCAATGCAGCAAAAAACATAGCAAGTCCTCTTAGCATGTCCCTATAGAGTCGACCCTTAACAAGTATTCAATACGGTGTTTTGCGTCGAGTAGGTCGGGGCCTACGGAAGTCTCCTGTAGGAGGCTTCGTGGGGCCCTTTCCTCTCTAAGAACTGGGCGTGACAGTTGCCCGTCACCCAGCTCAGGCCGCCGACAAAGGCTTCAGTTGTGCTCCATGTTTGCTATGAACCTGCTTATGGCATGTGTTATGCAACATGCATAGGTTCGATAGTTCATTCCCGCCTCCTTCGCTTCTGGCTTGTATATGATGTACATGTGTTTCCTCGCCGTTGTCGAGCGCTTCTTGGCACAGGGCGCATCGGCCTTTTTGCCGAACCCAGAGTTGGCCGCGCTGTTTCTCGCCAAAGGGCTTTTTCTCTTGCTGTCTTTTCTGCCAGTAGGACTGTAATGAGGGGTCATCTGGTGAGTGTCTGCCACGCACCAACTTATGGCGTTGGATCGGTATCCATGACAGCCGATAGAGGTATTGCCCTGTGCGGGGATTCATAAATGTCCAGCTATTCTTTCTCCATGGTAGTCTACCCCAGTAGCGTGCGTGGCACCAGCGCCATGATTTCTTGGGAGGTCGTCTGTATCTCTAGGGGCTGTATTTTAAGATTCTACAGTCCCAACAAGAACAAAAGCAGGAGAGCTTTGGGTCATGCCTGGAACGATAGTTGGGGGTGTCTTGGAAAGCGTTTATATATTGGTAGGTAAAAATCACATGATGTTAGGCTTGTTTTTTAGTTACTTAAAAACCAGGAATAGGGGACGGTTAGCAAGGTGGTTTTTTAAAACTCGTTTTATTTTTTAACTTTACACCGAACTTCAAGTAGACGACTATGAATCAACTAAAACCACACCCTGTACATAAGCTGGCGCCTGATATATTTACTCAAAAAGAAAAGGAAGAGACATCTTCAAAAGAAAAAGCTGTTTTAATGGTAAGATCAGGTTTTGCTATTACTATGGCAAGACATAAATATGATATATATGAGCAAAGGATAGTGATTAGAATTATTCAATCCCTGCTAGAGGAAATGAAATATGAGGAAGATAGCTATAAAATAAGCAAAACAACTTTGGGGGATAAAATATTACACTTCCCCACAAAATCTCTGTTGCCTGAAGGAAATAAGCATGATGAAAAAGTAAAAATAGCCCTGGCAGGATTAGAAAATAACCCTAAATGGTAGGGATAAGTAGGGTAAATATGAATCAACAGTTAGGTTGATTTTAAAAGCTAAATACTATCTAAATAATCAACTAATCGAAATAAAGATAGCTAAGGATGTACTTCGAATCCTCCTAGGATTGAGTAGGAATTATACAGAATATATGTTCAATATAGTTTTTAACTGTTCAGTTAAATTAGTACGTATTTGTATAGGGAAAGACAATAAATAGCCCCTGAATAAAGCTAATCCTTGTTTAAAATAAGAAGCCCTCTTTATCTTATTATTCCATCATTTAGCCTAGTAACAGTAACAATAAAATCGTAAATTTGCAGTAAAGTTGAATAGAACCATTTTTTAAAAAGCTGTGATATGAGTAGATATTTAGACCCCACAAACGATCTTGCCTTTAAAAGGATTTTTACAGACAAAAAAAGGCTGATCAGCCTGCTGAATGCTATTATGCAGCTTCCAGAGGAGCAGCCTATTGTAGAGCTGACTTACATCTCTCAAGAGCAAATACCTGGATTAGAACATCGTAAAAGTGGGCTGGTAGATATCAAATGTACAGATAAAGCAGGCAATATATTCATTGTGGAAATGCAAAATGGTTATTCCAAGTATCTACTCAAACGCTTACAGTTTTATTCATCTAGCGCTTACGTAGCTCAACTCAAACAAGGGATGGGGTATGGAGAACTAGCCCCTGTATTTGTAATTGTATTGCTAGGCAATCAAGTACTATCTCCTAATCTCCCTCTAATTAGCTATCACAAAATGATAGAAACCGATAGTGGAGAGCAGTTATTTGAAGATATTTCCTATATCGTGGTAGAATTAAAGAAGTTTATTAAAAGGGAAGATGAGTTAGCGAGCTATTTAGACTATTGGCTGTACTTTTTATCCCGCTGGGATATCGTAAAAAACCCCCCAAAAACCCTCAAAGAAGCGACAATTTTAGAGGCCTATGAGCAATTAGAGCGTTATCAGTGGTCTGAAGAGGAATACCAACTGTACTTAAATGCCAAGGCACTAGCCGAACAAGAAGCTGAAAATTTAGAAATGAAATACACTAAGGGTTTTGAAAAAGGAGAAGAAAAAGGTAGAGAAGAAGGTATAGAGATAGGGAAAGAAAAAGGTAGAGAAGAAGGTAGAGCAGAAGGTATAGAGGTAGGGAAAGAAAAAGGTAGACGAGAAGGTGTTCTTGAAACGGCTAAAAATTTGATCAAGCAAGGTGTTTCCTTGGATGTTATTGCCCAAGCTACTGGCCTGAGCCCAGAAGAGCTTGCTCAGCTTTCTTAGCTTTGCTAGGGAGTATTCCTGCAGCTCTTGTTTATCTATGGCCGTACCTTAAGGCGAAGCCTCTTTCAGTACCTTGACTCCTTTCCTCTTCCTGTTGTTGAGCAGGTTGCTCAAACCAACTTGTTAGATTCAAGCCTAGGATATCTCTAGGGGCTGTATTTTAAGATTCTACAGTCCCAACAAGAACAAAAGCAGGAGAGCTTTGGGTCATGCCTGGAACGATAGTTGGGGGTGTCTTGGAAAGCGTTTATATATTGGTAG
>JAKSDE010000343.1 GCA_022360235.1 Cytophagales bacterium | reverse complement strand
GCTTCGGCCATCAAGTGAGCAGAAGAATGCCAAAAAGCGCTTTTTCCTTCTTCATCATCCCAGGTGAGCAATTTGACAGTAGCATCTTGATAGATTTCTCTTGTAGCCTCCCACACTTCGCCATTCACTACGGCTGCTAATACTTGCCTAGCTAGTCCTTCGTGGATACTTTGGGCAATGGCTAAGCCAGTGATGCCCTTTGGAAAGCGCTTTACAGCGCCATTTGGTAAAGTGATATGAATCGTTTTTTCTTGCATGGATAATCTTTTTCCAAGTTTCGAGTGGCAAGTTATTGAATTGATCGTACGACTCAAAAGCTTTGTGCAGGAAGTGCTCCTATCCTTCAAAAATCTACCTAAAAATTAGGAACCAGAAACTCGGAACTCAGAACTCAGAACTAGAAACTAATCCTCACCACACAAATAGTCATTGATGGCCGTTCTAATTTCTTGTACTGAGAGGTTGCTTTTGACTGTACCGTTTCTGGCGATTGACATTTGGCCCGTCTCTTCTGAGACAACAAGTACGAGTGTGTCAGTCACTTCTGTCATGCCAATAGCTGCTCGATGCCTTAACCCAAAGTGAGGGGGTAGATTCTGCCGTTCAGTGACGGGCAGAATACACCGTGCTGCTACAATTCTTCCTCCATAAATAATTACGGCGCCGTCATGAAGAGGACTCTGCTTATTAAATATAGCCATAAGCAATCTTTTAGAAATGATAGTATCTATTAAATCGCCAGATTCTGCATAAAATTTCAGCTTCGTACCTTCTGAAAAGACAATTAATGCGCCTGTGTTACTTCCTCCTAATGCTTTGGCTGCTTCTACAATTGGGGTAATGTCCATAGCTAGTTGATGTGTTCTTCTGGGCCAAGGAAGACGTTTGAAAAGTTGATTTTTATTGAGCGAAGTAGTTCGCCCCATTAAAAAGAGAAACTTTCTAATCTCCTGTTGAAAGAGAATAATAGCTGCCAATACCCCTACTTCCATAAACTGACCTAGGATAGCGGTGGCTAGTTCCATCCCTGATACGCTCACCCCAAAATATATCAGATATAGTAATAAAAATCCTAGAAATACCCATATAGCTACACTTCCCTCTACCAATTTATAGAGTTGATAAAGTAGAAAGGTGACAAAAAGTATATCAACAATATCGACCAGACTGATATTTAAAAATCCTATGTTAAATGTCCAGATCAATTAAAAGTACTTTTAACTAAGGTGATCGCTTCGATGGCTTCTCTTACGTCATGGACTCTCAAGATAGAAGCCCCCTTCATTAAACCTAGGGTGTTTAAGACTGATGTTCCATTCAATGCTTCTGCTGGGCCTCTTCCCAGCATTTTGTAGATCATTGATTTTCTAGAAATACCTATGAGTATAGGCAACTGTAAGACCTGTAAATAGTTCAAATTTTTGAGTATTTTATAATTTTGTGTTACTGTTTTAGCAAAACCAAAGCCTGGATCTATAATAATATCTTTGACACCCCACTGCATAAGTTGGTAAACTTTTTTCTGAAAATACGTTATCATTTCTACTAAAAGGTTGTCATAATGGGTATGTTGTAACATATTTTGCGGTGTACCCCGCATATGCATCAGTACATAAGGGACCTTTAATGCTGCCACGGTTTTAAACATTTTTTGATCTAACGCGCCTCCTGAGATATCATTAACTATAGAAGCCCCTTCCTCAACAGCTAGCTTGGCAATGCTTGCCCGGAACGTATCAATAGATAGGATTACCTCAGGGAAAGATTGTGTAATAGCTTGTAAGGCTTTCCTCACTCTTTTTGCTTCTTCCTCTTCAGAAATATGCGTAGCTCCTGGTCTTGACGAGTAAGCACCTACGTCAATAATAATAGCTCCCTCTTCTATCATTTTTTCTACTTGTCGTAACAAGCTTTGTTCACAGGTATATTTATTACCATCATAGAAAGAATCAGGGGTGACATTTAGAATACCCATTACACTGGGATGCGTCAAATTAATGAGCTGTCCCTTGACATTCAGTGTTTTTTTTGTGGAAAAAAACTTATCTTTTGGCTCCACTCGTGGTAGTTGCTTTACGTCACTAGTAAAATAATCTTAATAAAATTGAACAAAGATACACTTTCTCAATATAATGAAGTTATCAAAGCTTGTAAAGGAGTTTTTGAGAAAAAAACCAAAGATTATGGCACAGCCTGGCGGATTCTGCGTTTACCTTCCATTACTGACCAGATCATGATTAAAGCACAAAGAATTAGAGCGATCCAAGAAAAAGGGGTGCAACGCGTGAGTGATGATGTCTCTACCGAATTTATAGGGATTGTCAATTATTGTATCATGGCCCTTATGCAAATTATGTCAAAAGATGACAAACAACTAGAATGCACATTTGATACGCTAGAACCTCTGTATGATAAAGCTATAGCGGACATTTTACTATTATTAGCGCATAAGAATCATGACTATCAGGAGGCATGGAGAGCTATGCGTATAAGCTCTATTACAGATATTATTTTAATGAAACTACTACGCATAAAAAAGATAGAGGATAACCAAGGAAAGACTTTGTTCTCTGAAGGGGTACAAGCTAATTATCAAGACATTGTTAACTATGCTGTGTTTTCACTTATTAAACTAGGCTATGTGGAGGAATAAGGGAGTTAAGTGTAAAGATAGGCAAGATGCTACTTAGCACTTTGTGAAAAAAGGTAGAACTCCACCCTGTAATGGCCCACACTGTGTTGCCTTCTAAGCTTCCTGATTTCTATCCTTTAGGGTTGAACATGTAGCTAACTTCTCTTGTAGTCTTTACATCCTTCCTTTTGCCGAGTCTTGGTAAGAAAATTTAGTTTTTAGGCAGTTTTTTAATCTCCTCTCTGCTTAATCCTGTAGCTGAAGCAATTACTTCTATAGAAAACCCTTGCTCTAGTAGCTTCCTAGCAGTTTGCTTCACCCCCTTTTGCATGCCTTGTTGCATACCTCGCTGCATACCTTGTTGTATCCCTTCCTGTCTGCCTTGTTGTCTACCTTGCTGTATCCCTTCCTGTCTGGCTTCTTGTCTCATTTTTTGGGCAACCGTTATCATGTCTTCCTCCTTAAGTTTAGCTTGAAACAAATTTAGTATCTCTTCTTCAGAATATTTTTCTCCACTTAAAGCATGAAGTAAGTATTCTAAGACTATTTTTAGCTTGAATACATCACTTATACGAATTCTACCACTTGCCACCTCAGTAGCTAATAGCTCTTCTAATTTAAGCAAAGTAAGATTCTTTTTTCGAATATATTTGAGAATTTTCTCCATTAACGCAACCCCTTGATGCTTTTCCAGGGTCTTATCATCGATTACTGTGAGGTCTATGAGTTGGAATTCTCTAAAGAGGCCAATCTTCTCTGCTAGAGCAGGATTTTGAAAATAGTCATAAACAACAGTGGGGTAGGGATAAGGAGATTGCGTACCATGATAAAGGCACCCTGTAAGCACAAGGGGCCATTTCTCCTCTTCAGGATGCATTTTCATGTGGGTCTGAATCAGTTCAATCGTATATTCGAATACCCTGAGAAGCGTCAGCTTATGGGGTACTGACTGGTGTTCGCAAAGGACGTAAACGTAACCTAACTTTCCATCATCCATTTGTAGCTTGAATACCAAATCACTATGGATTTGTCTTAACGTTCTCTTTACGAAAGACTTATTGGTAAGTTCTACCTTAGTAATATGCTTGGTAATGCTTGGTTCAAAGTGAGCACAAATGAACGCTTTGCATTCTGCAGGTGTGCTTAAGTAAGACTTTACAAAAGCATCATGCGGTGTTGTGACTTGATTGATTTTTTTCATAGGGGTAAAGTTAAAAAAAATTAATGAATTAATTTACTTGACAAGAAAATTTTCTTAGAGCAAGGCCCTGTCCCCTAGGAAAAAGTAGGCATCAGCAGTCAAAAAACAGGGCTGTATCGATAAGTTCCATGGCTAGGGGACCCCTAGGCAGAGCAAGCCTCTAAAATTGCCTTATTGGCGTTCTTATGTTTTTTTAGTTACGCCAGCCATTGGAAGTTACGACTAGAGCCAGCTAACCTCTATCATATTTTGCAATTTCCGCTTCACACAGCTCCTTACATAGTATCGTTCTGTAGCTTGATGTAGGTTAAAGGCAGATTCATTGTAACTGCTTCTTTTTAGATAGGCGCTATATCCCCAAAAGGACTCACTAGCTTTTCCAGACCAATACGTAAAGTATTTCTGTGCCTTTTTCTTTCGTTTTGCAGGGCTCAGGGGTTGAGGGGTAGCGAGCTGGTAATTGCCCCTGTCATAGAGCATGATTCCTTAAAAAAGTAGTAATTTTCTTTAATCTTCTCATTGAAAAGGCCGATGCCATGGGCAATGATATGCGTATCTGTCAGCCATTTACGTTCCCGAATCTTATCTTCTATGCTACACCATCTCCAGTCGTTTTGCGCACTCTTTTCCGCAGGAGCGTTCGCTAGAATAATTTCCTTGATCAGGGCGAGCTCTTCTTGCTTCTCTTCGGGTAGATGGGAAAGTGATGTTTTCATGATTGATTAGACCTTTAGGGTTGAACATGTAGCTAACTTCTCTTGTAGTCTTTGCATCCT
>JAKSDE010000044.1 GCA_022360235.1 Cytophagales bacterium | reverse complement strand
GTATTGTCGTAAGGTCTTTAGCATCATGAACGTGCACCACCTGATCGAAAGTTCCGATATATCGGTTAATCGGCAGAGCAATTATTAGATTTCGACAATGCACTAATGTCCATTTGAGACATGGGACGGGAAGGTATATCAGATGATTGCTATTTGCTGAACCACCGCTTTGGCTGCTTTCGAGGTCTGACTGCAAGATCCAGTTTGGCTGTGTTGAAGGTTGATAGTTTACACAAAATGTTTGCTACTATACAGGGAAGGGACTTTCTCCCTCGGTTTGGGCACGAGGAGCGCTCATTCCAGAGGCTTAGACTTGAGAGCACTGTTCTCTACAAATGGGTGTTCTCTACCGTAGGGGCTGATAGAACGCGGGGCGGTCAGGTTGAGGAGTAACCTCAACAAGTGAATGAATAAACCAACCAGCCCTGCCATATCAGGATGCTGTACCCATCGTCACATAAAGGATGGTGTCACAGTGAAACTGCCTAGCACCTGCTCCGCAGCCCCTTGCGCCACCGCTCCTTCTACTCCCTCCTCCCTGTCAGTTACCCCGTCACACAGCTACACAGCAGCTGCCAGCTTCTCGACACCTTACAACTGCGGCAATCCCAACGTGAAGGGCATCTCTCCCACCCAATCGCGCATGAACATAGTGCTCCGAAGTGGTTCTGTGAGGCGGAGCATTTGCCGAGATGGCACAGTGCCATCACGCAGTGGATGCAGGCCATGAGTGCTTGCCACCAGCGTTCGAGCGCACTGCTCTTTGGCCTGACAAGGTTGGGGATGGGGGTTTTCAGGTGAAGGGTGCGGTGCAATGAGGGGAGAGTGCAAGCAGTAGCTTCAGGGCAATCGCAGCTGGCGATCGTGACTGAACAAGGAAAATGGCAAGAGAAACTGCCCGCCAAAGGGTCAATTTGGGTTGAAGTACTTCCACGACAATGGCGGATTCGGGCTGATTGCAGCAGCCATCGTTTCCAGAATGTGTTGCATTCGTCCGTAAAGCACTGTACTAGGGGCCACGGTGCTATCGTGCACATAAAGCAGGGTTTGGGTTGAGGATGCGCTGCTATTGATGGCGGCAAGCTGCTGGCTGATGCTGCCCTATTGAGATAGTGGCCGCGGCTTTGGACATTGGGCAACCCACTGCTGTATTGGGGCACCATGCAATCCCGCTTGCTGCCTGCTTGCAGCTGCAGCAGCGTTCTCTGTGTTACTGGCAAAACAGATAAGCGGGGGTGCTAGTGTTTGAAATGTCCTACTATCAG
>JAKSDE010000155.1 GCA_022360235.1 Cytophagales bacterium | reverse complement strand
TCTATGAGCGCTCTCCTAATGGCGCCTCGTGTCGCACAAATAATTCTACCCCACTAATCTAAAGGAGGCGGAGGGCGATGGAAACGGAGTTAAGGAAAGGTAAATCATCTTCACTTAACCACCGCGCCATTGCCCACCCTACCCGATCATGATTGATACCCTACTCTGCCCACTTTTTGCTTACCACACGCTAGCTGGTGACAACAATACTCAACTGCTTGGCTATTTCCATCTCAGACTTCTTGAGGACTTCGTGTACTTTTAACAATTTTTCTTCTTCGAGCGCGGTATTATTTTTAAGCGCTGCTCGATTGTCTTCGATCAATTGCTGAATCAGCCTGAGCTTAAGGCGTAAGATATTCTTGAAAGCAGCTTGGTGAAGCATAGCATCTTCTTTGGTGACATAGATTTGATAGCGCTCTTCCCACTGATCACTGATTTCATACGGCTCAGCGATCAGGTCAATCACAAACTTTTTAATAGCCTCACTACAGGTCTGGATAAAATAAGCGGCATCAACCACTTTTCCTTGGCTCAATTGTGCTTTAAACTGTTCCCAAATTTCTTTGCATTCAGGCGTACGAAAGCTTACCTCTTCTAGTTCACGAAGTAAGTATTCATAGAACAACTTACCTCCTTCTAGTTCAGTTGTTCCGTAGCTTAATAGCATGCGAATGCTTTCCTTCTCATACACAGCAATACTGTCTGCCAGGGTAGGTCTTTGAGAAGCATCCACTTCTGATGCAAGTGATACAATAGCAGCAGTAGGTCTGGCCTTCCGTCTCTTTTCGCTCTCCTGGCTTTTTTGAAGAATCAATTTATTTTGTTCTGCAATAAGTACGCCTTCCTCTATGTCGAGTAGCTTACTACATTCTTTCGTAAATACTGTTCTTTTAATGGAGTCAGGAACTACAGCAATACTCTCCACTATTTCTTGAATGGCTTCTGCTTTTTTGATAGGATCGTTTTCAACCTCTCTTATGAGAATAGAGGCCTTAAACGTGATAAAATCTTGTACATGTGTTTTTAAGTAATCCTGGAAAGCCGTAGAACCCACCTTACGCGCATAACTATCAGGATCTTCTTTATCAGGCAGTAGCACTGTTTT
>JAKSDE010000353.1 GCA_022360235.1 Cytophagales bacterium | reverse complement strand
TCTGCCAATATGGGACAAGAAGGAGGTGATAAGGGTCCCTCTGCCAATATGGGACAAGAAGGAGGTGATAAGGGTCTCTCTGCCAATATGGGACAAGAAGGAGGTGATAAGGGTCCCTCTGCCAATATGGGACAAGAAGGAGGTGATGAGGGTCCCTCGGCCAAGATGGGGCAAGAAGGTGAGGGCTCTTAAGTAAGGGTAAGGAGGGCTCTTAAGTAAGGGTAAGGTAATTATCAAATATTAAGCAAGAACAATAGATATAGTAAATATAGACGTCAACTACAAAATTATATAAAAATGAAAAAGGTAAAGATACTTTTAGTCCTGATATTAACTATAAGCTGCGCAAAAAGAAAAACAGCATTTTCCTTGAGTAAAATGTTGGAAGTAAGCGTATATAATACTGAAGAATTCACTCAGGCATTAGAGCAGGGTGACTTGTCAAAGGTGCAGCGCATGGTGGAAGAAAACACAATAGATGTAAATAGGAAAATTCCTTACAACAACTCCCTTTTTACTCCCTTACAAATAGTCGCTTCTTGGGGCCATCTACCTGTAGTAGAATATTTATTAAATAGAGGGGCAAACGTAAATGAAAAAACTGAAGGTAGTCAAAGGACCCCCTTACATCTGGCGGCAGGTATGAATCATGTATCCGTGGTAAAACTTCTCCTAGAGAGAGAAGCAGACATAGAAGCAAAAACCACAGGGGATGAAACTGCCTTAGATTTAGCAAGGAAAAAAGGGTACCAAGGGGTCATAAAAATTATAGAATCGCATAAAAGAAAATTAAAGCTGAGGCAGGCATTGGGAGATGATGAGTTTGAGCGCATCAAGAGCACCTTAGAGCAAGCTGATTACCGAGCAAATAATCTAGTCAATGACCAAGGCCATAATCTTTTATACACTGCAGCTCAAGAAAAGTGGGAAAAGGTAGTGAAATTTTTAGTAGAGACTGAAGAAGAAGATAAACTAATGGCGGCAATACATGCTAACAACGATTACAAACACGCTCCTTTATACATAGCAGTACAAAATGGAAACTTTGAGCTAGTAAGACTTCTTATTTATGGAAGAGCAATGAAAGATAATAGGATGAAGGAAAATGCCGAGGAAGAGATAGCGTATGGAGCAGTAAAAGCTATGATAGGAGTTGTAAGGAATCTACAAGATCAAGATCAACGAACACTTTTACATTGGGCAGCTATGAAAGATGCCTTAGAAATACTACAATTACTTACAGAGTTTGTGGCAATAGCTGCAGAAAAAAGTGAACTTTCTAAATTAAAAGAAGGATTATTGTTATATAAAGATATTATGCAAGAGGTAGACTTTGTAAATAAAAAAGATAAAGACGGCCACACTGCCCTAGATTTAGCAGTTAATGATGAAGTAAGGGAATATCTAAAAAGAATAAAAAAAATAGATGAAAGTGAATGGGATAGAAAAGTGTCTGAAAGCAGTAGCCAAAATTGTAGGTTGGACGAAGCAAAAATAAAGGTAATATCTAGTTACAGAAGTGCTTGGAAACACTCTTTAGCCTTGCAGGATGAATATAGTCGCTCTGCCGGTGTTAGAGTCTTCGTAGCCGCTGTAAAGACCGGGCAAGCAGCCCTGGTGGATAAACTCCTTGACAAGGGCATGAGCCTACGAGAAAAAGATGAATATGGTCGCTCTGCCGGCTACAGGGCCCTTTCTGACGCTGCAAAGGCTGGGCAAGCGGCCCTGGTGGATAAACTCCTCTCACTGGATGTGAGTCTACAGGAAAAAGATTATGAGGGGCGCTCTGCCGGCTACAGGGCCCTTTGGGCCGCTGTAGAGGGCGGGCAAGCGGCCCTGGTGGATAAACTCCTCTCACTGGGCGTGAGCCTACAGGAAAAAGATTATGAGGGGCGCTCTGCCGGCGTTAAAGCCCTCGTAGTCGCTGCAAAGGCCGGGCAAGCAGCCCTGGTGGATAAACTCCTTGGTAAAATAAGCCTACAGGAAAAAGATGAATATGGTGGTTGCTCTGCCGGGTACAGGGCCCTTTCGGACGCTGTAGAGGCCGGGCAGGTGGCCCTGGTGGATAAACTCCTCTTACGAGGCGTGAGCCTGCAGGAAAAAGATAATTGGGGTCGCTCTGCTGGTGCTCGTGCCCTTTGGGCTGCTGCTAGGGGCGGGCAAGCGGCTCTGGTGGATAAACTCCTCTTACGAGGCGTGAGCCTGCAGGAAAAAGATAATCGGGGTCGCTCTGCCGGGTACAAGGCCCTTTGGGCCGCTGCAAAGGCCGGGCAAGCAGCCCTGGTGGATAAACTCCTCTTACGAGGTGTGAGCCTACAGGAAAAAGATAATTGGGGTTGCTCTGCCGGGTACAGGGCCCTTTGGGCCGCTGCAGAGGCCGGGCAGGCGGCCCTGGTGGATAAACTCCTCTCACTGGGCGTGGAGCCTACAGGAAAAAGATAATTGGGAGCGCTCTGCTGGCGCTCGTACCCTTTAGGCTGCTGCTGAGGCTAACAGGGGGCCCTTTTGGATAAACTCCTTGACAAGGGCGTGAGCCTACAGGAACGAAAAGGTAGTCTTTTAAATTCTATGTAAATGATTCAGGTTTTATTGGGTAGTGAGAGAAATTTCGTTCTCTGTAATTTCTGATAACATTGTACACTTAAACACGCCCCCTTCCTTGCACTTTTCCTGGGAAAAAGGGGGATTTTCTACAGACCCCTGTACAAAATTTACCCCTCCTTTTCGAAAGTTTTTGATAAAAATTTGTTTTTATAATATAAATGATCTAGTTTTGATAGAATTTATATATGTCAAAGATTAAATACTAAAATTATGAAAACTAAGTACATCATTCTATATTTTATTGATTATATGTTATAGTATGCAGTAAACGTAATAGTGGTGGTGGTAGTGAAGAAGGTGGCTTTAGCGAGGAAAAAGGCTACGTGGGGCTGGGGGAGAGTAGAGGAAAATAATTTCTTTCATCTTTCAGCAGTAAAATTTGCTGCTTCTATATATTGTAATGCTAGATGCACGACCTTACTTTATAAGGAGTACAAGTATTAACTAGAGCAATTATCGCCCCAATACCCTATCTGTTACCTCAAAAATGTATGTTAGTTTTCCATAGTTAAAATTAAAAGTTGTTTTGATGACCAAAATAAGAATCACGTATCAGTCGTTATTGGCAGCATTACTGATAGGATGTATAAGCTGTATGAACCAACCGTTTCATTCCCTCCAACAAGAGTTTTCTGCTATAAGCACCAATGCTGGTGAGGATGAGCTCATTCAAGCCTTGGAGCAAGGAGATGTGGAAAAGATAAGGCCGTTAATTGCAGCTCGCAAGGTGAATAAGCAAGATATCAATACCCCGATCCCGCTTTTACCAGCGCCTCTGCCTGCAGCACAAGCAATAGATGCACATTCAACAAGTAGCGTGGCAAAACATATTTTAGAACATATAAAGGAGTCAAAAAAGTTCTCTGATTGGTTCAAGGAAAACTTCAACTGTTCAGGATCGATGAAGCATGCAGATAGACCTTCTGAGCGATTAGCAGATACCTCCATGACGCCTCTGCTATTTTCAGCCCACAAGGGGCACTGGGGGGTGGTTGCTTTGCTACTTGCAGACGGGGCTGATGTGCAAGGCGAGGAAAATGAAGAAGCTAAGGACGTGTTTTGGCTAGCAGCAGACGCCGAGCAATGGGATTTAGTAAAGCGTTGTATCCAGAATGGCATCTATGTAAAAGATGAAGTTGGCGCCATGGTACTAAGCATGGCAGTAGAAAAAGAACAATGGGAGATAGTGGAAATGCTTGTAGAAAAAGACATAGATGTCATGTGGTGTGGAGAAACTTTTAAGATTGCTGCTTATGCTAGGCAATGGGAAATTGTTGAGCGATTGGTCGCCAAAGGCATAGATGCTCAAGGAGTGTATGGACGTTGTGCCCTCAGCGCTGCTGCCATCGCCAGGCAATGGGAAATTGTAGCCCAGCTTTTAAACCAAGGCGCAACCCTATCTCAAGGAGAAGAGGGTGAGTGGGCCTTTCAAGCGGCTGTTGACAATAAACAATGGGAACTTGTCGAAAAATCTATAAAAAATAGTTCGAACATTTCAAAATATGGTCGCATTGCCCTTCTAGCTGCTGCCGAGGAAGGCCAATTAGAAATGACCGAGAAGCTCCTTGCTAAGGGCGTAAGCCTTGAGGAAAAAGATCGCTATGGAGCAACTGCAGGTAGCGCAGCCCTTCGCATTGCTGCTAAGCAAGGTCATTGTGAAATGATCGACAAGCTCCTTAGGGCGGGCGTAAGCCTCGAAAAAACAGATCGCTATGAAGTCTCTGGAGGTAGTGCTGCCCTTCGTGATGCTGTTAAGCAAGGTCATTGTGAAATAATCGACAAGCTCCTTGCTAAGGGTGTAAGCCTCGAGGAAAAAGATCGCTGGGGAGCAACTGCAGGTAGCGCAGCCCTTCGTGATGCTGCTGAGCAAGGTCATTTAGCAATAATCGATAAGCTCCTTGAGGCTGGCGTAAGGCTCAAAGAAGATCGCTATGGAGAAACTGCAGGTAGCGCCGCCCTTCGTGCTGCTGCAGGGGCAGGCCAATTAGCAATGATCGACAAGCTCCTTGCTGAGGGCGTAAGCCTCGAGGAAAAAGATGCGGATGGAGTAACTGCAGGCTGCGTCGCCCTTTGCTCTACTGCCAAGAAAGGCGAATTAGCAACTATCCACAAGCTCCTTATGATCGACAAGCTCCTTGCTAAGGGCGTAAGCCTCGAGGAAAAAGATAAGTATGGGGCAACTGTAGGCAGTACTGCCCTTCGCGCTGCTGCAGGGGCAGGCCAGTTAGAAATGGTCGACAAGCTTCTGGCTAAGGGCGTAAAGCTCAAGGAAAAAGATACAACATATGAAGAAACTATAGGTAGTGCCGCCCTTCTTGCTGCTGCTAAGCAAGGCCATTGTGAAATAATCGACAAGTTACTTGCGGCTGGCGTAAAGCTTAAGGAAAAAGATCGCCAAGGAGTAACTACTGGCTATGCCGTCTTTGTAGCTGCTGCCGAAGGGGGTTATTTGGCAATGGTCGACAAGCTCCTTGCTAAGGGCGTAAGCCTCAAGGAAAAAGATAGGTATGGGGCAACTATAGGCAGCACCGCCCTTCGCGCTGCTGCAGGGGCAGGCCAGTTAGAAATGGTCGACAAGCTTCTGGCTAAGGGCGTAAAGCTCAAGGAAAAAGATAAAAATGGACAAACTGTTGGTAACGCAGCCCTTCATGCTG
>JAKSDE010000045.1 GCA_022360235.1 Cytophagales bacterium | reverse complement strand
CTGTTGATTCATATTTACCCTACTTATCCCTACCATTTAGGGTTATTTTCTAATCCTGCCAGGGCTATTTTTACTTTTTCATCATGCTTATTTCCTTCAGGCAACAGAGATTTTGTGGAGAGGTGTAATATTTTATCCCCCAAAGTTGTTTCGCTTATTTTATAGCTATCTTCCTCATATTTCATTTCCTCTGGCAAGGGATTGAATAATTCTAATTACTATTCTTTACTCATATATATCATAATTTATGTCTTGCCACAGTAATAGCAAAACCTGGTCTTACCCTTACAAACAGCTTTTAAAGATGTCTTTTCTCTTTGAGCAAATATAGCAGACGCCAGCTTATGTACAGGGTAGGGTTTTAGTTGATTCATAGTCGTCTACTTGAAGTTTCAGGGTAAAGTTAAAAAATAAAATGATCCCAACGGCCCTACTACAAATTTTATAGCAACAGATGGACTCTGGCTCCTTATAGTTTCTCAAATAATTTCACTCCCTGTGGCTTATCAGATGCTTGTGCTAGTTCCAGAGCTGTCCTACTGATTGAGCGCCGCCCCTTGCCCCCTCAAGAACTGAGCCACCTTCTGAGTAGCAATCATGAGCGGCGTGTTGCCCTGCTTATCAGGCGCTTCGGTGTTAGCCCCCTTTTCTTGGAGGTATTTGACCACCTCCAGATGGCCTCCTTGGGCGGCGACATGGAGCGGCGTGGCGCCCTTCTCATCAGCCACTTCGATGTTAGCCCCCTTTTCTTGGAAGTATTTAACCACCTCCAGATGGCCTCCTTGGGCGGCGCTCCAGAGCGGTGTCCAACCATCACTGTCTGCCTGATCCACCGCTGCCCCTTGATCGACTAGAAACTGGGTTAACTCAAGATAGCCCAGATAGGCGGCCCTTATAAGCGGTATCCAACCATTACTTGCCTGATTGATCGCTACATTTTTGTCCACTAACAGCTGCACCACCCTAATTTTATCACCCCCTACAGCTGCTAACAAAGCTTCTTGTACCAAGCTATCCTGAGGGTTTACGGAAGCCCCTTGCTCCAGGAGCAACTGCACGATGGGCCATTGCTCTTTCTGCAAAGCGATCATAAGCGGCGTGTTGCCCTTCTCATCAGCCACTTCGATGTTAGCCCCCTTTTCTTGGAAGTATTTGACCACCTCCAGATGGCCTCCTTGGGCGGCGACATGGAGCGGCGTTGATCCATGGCTATGTGCTATATGGTCAATAGT
>JAKSDE010000046.1 GCA_022360235.1 Cytophagales bacterium | reverse complement strand
CGGCAAGAGCTCACTTCTGGAGCGGTTGTCGGGCGTTCCCTTTCCTAGGGGCGCAAGCTTGTGTACCCGTGCAAAGATAGAGCTGCGCATGAGGCGTGACCCTGAGCAAGAAGTAGCCAACGTAAAAGTATGTGTCGTAGACAGTCAGGGAAAGCAAGGTAACGAGGAGCTTGTGAAGGTGGACTAGCTTGCAAAGAAGCTCGTAACGGTGCAGGTAAGTACTTGCTTGGTGAGAGTGGCAATTGGCAGCGGCACTCGGAAGCCCAATGCTCCGTAAACCATGGCCGTTGGATAAGTGACATGCCCTCTGAGTTGTAGCTGCTGCGGGTATTTAAAGCTAGTGCAGTCAAGCTCTCGAGGGTGCGCTCTTGCGCTTCAACTAACACTGCTCGCGTGACAGAGCTTCTGCTGCTCTGTGCAAAGCAAAGCTCACCAACTGCCGCGCAATGTAATGTGGGATAGTGTTGCCGTTTCTGTGCAGTGCAGGTCGTTGCAGTGCAGCTCGGCACGCTGCAGCAGGGCTGCTTGTGTAGCGGCATCTTTTCAGCATAGTAAGCAAAGCTAGTACTGCAGTATTTATCGCTGCTAGGCTGCTGATGTTGAATGGCGTCCCAAGCACGTGAGCTCCACCATATATCCACGCAATACGAGCGCGATTCCGCCGCAAACAGACCTAAGGCCTCATCGAGACCACTGCACTGCACTGCGCTACACTGCACTGCACTGTTCTGTACTGCTTCTTCGATGTTATTGCCCCTCCCCCTACCCTTAGGCATCCCTTTAGCTTGTGCTCACAACCTGCTACATTTTGCCGCCTTACAGGACAAGCTAGCCAAGTCCACGTCGGGCACCTACGTGGAGGACAGCACCATCGTTGTGTGGGTACAGTCAGCCCACGTGTACGACCTCACCCTCATTGACCTGCCCGGCGTGTTTTTTGGTGAAGGCAAGGATGCAGGGGAGGAACGTAACGAGCAGTTGGTGGTCAATTGGGTGCTGCGAGAGATGCACGTGCAGCGATCCGTGGTGCTGCACGTGGTGCCGCTGTCGCAGGTGTGCGGTGGGGCGCTGGGGATGGTGGGGAGCGGCTGGCAGGCGAGCTGACTTGTGCGGTGGGAGGGTATGGGTGGGGTGGATATGGCGTGCTGCAGGCGGTGGTGGTTGGGGATGAGAGAGGCTTTGGTTTGGTAAGGATGGGTCGCTAGCAGTATTTAGCACGTGTG
>JAKSDE010000047.1 GCA_022360235.1 Cytophagales bacterium | reverse complement strand
TTGTATAACTTGTCATACTGTAAAGATAACTGAAGTTTAGCCCAGCTTCCAGCTGGGGGTTTTAAACCATTTAGAGGACTATAAAAAATATAGATAAATATATTAAGTTAGTGTCATTAGTTCTTAGAGAGGAAAGGGCCCCAGGAAGCCTCCTACGGGAGACTTCCGTAGGCCCCGACCTACTCGACTACTTAAAGCCTTCTGTCGTGCCAAGCCAGCACTGGCAGCTCATGTAAGCAGCCTCTACGCCCTTTTCCACTTACGACTCAAGTTAACTAGGTGTATGATTCCATATTATATGGTATTGCACTCAAATATTAAACAACAAGAATTATGGGACAAATACTACCTGATAGGGTATTTTCATACTGATATCACCACCCTACATACAGCGCAAGGCAAGCTTTATCTGTTTGTGGGTATAGATCGTGTTTCTAAGTATGTGTATTTTGTAAGTGCAACAGCAATTAATTTTGCATTTCCTACATCATGGTCTTCCTATGAATAAAGCAAAAAAGTCATTCACCTTCAGAAAGTTTTAAGATTGTTTTCTTAACCTTCTACTTTTCAAAAAGAATTTGTAAATTTGTACTCACTTTAGTAGACGAGAGTCGATGATATAAAAAGTAAAAGTTATTTTATGGCAGTAAGAATTCGATTAGCAAGAAGAGGACGCAAAAAACTAGCACTTTACGATATAGTAGCAGCAGATGCAAAAGCACCCAGAGATGGTCGCTATATTGAAAAAATTGGTACCTATAATCCCAATACTTCCCCTTCTACTGTTCATCTTAATGAAGACAGTGCCCTTAAGTGGCTGTTTAATGGTGCGCAACCTACCAATACAACAAAGAGTCTCTTATCTTCTAAGGGAATTTTATTAAGAAAAAATCTCCAGATCGGTGTAAAAAAGGGAGCCATTACACAAGAAGAAGCCGATAAAAGCTGGGAAGCTTGGAAGAGAGAAAAGGAGGCAAAGGTCGCTAAGAAAATGGCAAAAAAAGCTAAAATTGCCCAAGAAGCTACAAAGACAAAAGCTACTCCCAAAGAAGAGGCAACGGCACAAGTAGAAAAAACCGAAGTAACTAAGCCTTCTCAACAAAAAGAAAGGGCTGAAAAAGCTACTACTACAGAAAAGCAAAGTAAAGCCAAGACACAGGAAGTAACTTCACAGGAGGCTCCTAAAACTAAGAGCCAAGAAGAGGCAACGGCACAAGTAGAAAAAACCGAAGTAGCTAAGCCTTCTCAACAAAAAGGAATGGCTGAAAAAGCTACTACTACAGAAACGCAAAGTAAAGCCAAGACACAGGAGGTAACTTCACAGGAGGCTCCTAAAACTAAGAGCCAAGAAGAAGCAAAAGAAGTTTCCTCAACGGCACGAAAAGCCAGACAAGACGTTCCCACAGCTAATGACAAGGAAAGTATGAAAGAAACAGAAAAAGTTAAAAAAGACACTGTAGAAGAAAAAAGGATTAATACAAAGTAGCTTCCTTCTATTCGCCTATCAATAGAAAAGAAGGTAGTACCTTATCAATTAGCTCCGTTTTAATAGACCTTCTAGCCTAAGAATTGCTAACTAGCTTTAAAAAGGTTATCTTGCTATACAATTGGAAGGAGTCTTGAAAAAAGAAAGAATCATTGTAGGCATAGACCCTGGCACAAATGTGATGGGCTATGGGGTTATTAAGCAGGAGCAACGGCAGTTAAGCTTACTACAGTATGGTGTCATTCACCTCCATCAATACACTACCCACGAACTCAAGTTGAAGAAAATCTTTGAACGCGTGCTCAGCTTAATTAATGACTTCTTGCCTGATGAGATTGCGCTAGAAGCTCCTTTTTATGGGAAAAATGTACAAGCTATGCTTAAACTGGGGAGAGCGCAGGGCGTAGCTATGGCTGCAGCATTAACCAGGGAGGTTCCCCTTACAGAATATGCACCTAAGAAAGTCAAACAGGCAGTTACGGGCCACGGCAATGCTTCTAAAGAACAGGTAGCACATATGCTTATGAAACTGTTACAGTTTAAAGAGGTTCCCAAATTGCTAGATGCTTCCGATGCGCTTGCTGTAGCCGTATGTCATGCTTACCAACGCGAGAAGTCTAATAACAGGCCTGCCAATTGGAAACATTTTGTATCGGAAAACTCCGAAAGGATTCACCACCCTATTTTAAAGTATAGAATAACACATTGAAGCCACCCAATTTAGGAATAGTTACTGGCTCAGCCTTAATCATTCTGGTTATCAGGTCATGAAAAATCACTTTTTTCTGCCTAGGTCGTGTGGACATTTTCAGGAATTATTCGTTGGTATTCTTTAAAGGGCCTGTAGAAAGCTTCCCTAATTTTTCTAAAAATCTCCTTTTAAAGCCAATAGACTTTATAATTTGAGAGAATTTTTTAAGATTCTACAGCCCCCCTATCGAAACTCAGAACCAGGAACTCAGAACTCGGAACTAAGAACTAAAAGAATAGCACCATCGAGCGTTATGAAGGAGCGACTAAGATAGTTTTTTACCCATACTACAGTGGCTTGGGGGAAGTAACTTTTGTCCGTCTGCCTACTTCAATATAAATTCGTGTCTAAATGATTGCAGAACTTTACAAGAAGTACTTATCGTGCCAACATATTGCTACTGACTCCAGAAGTATGACGCCTCAAGCCATCTTTTTTGCATTGTCAGGCCCTCATTTTAACGGTAATAAGTTTGCTGAAAAAGCATTAGAAAAAGGAGCAAGCTATGCGATCATCGATGATATTCGTTACAAAAAAGATGACCGCTATATTCTTGTTGATAGTAGTTTAGCTACGCTTCAAAGGTTAGCTAGCTATCATAGAAGACAGCTCAACATTCCTTTCATTGCTATCACAGGTTCTTATGGAAAGACAACGACGAAAGAGCTCGTCAAGACAGTACTTAGCCAGTGTTATAAGGTTTTTGCTACCTCGGGTAACTTGAACAATCATATTGGTGTACCGCTCACACTTCTTTCTATTACACGGGAAGCAGAAATAGCGGTCATTGAAATGGGGGCAAATCGTTTAGGAGAGATAGCTCAACTTTGTGAGATTGCTGCCCCTACGCATGGCCTCATTACCCAGGTAGGTAATGTTCACTTAGAGGGTTTTGGTAGTTTTGAAGGTGTTGTGCGTGGAAAAAGTGAGCTTTACCATTATTTAATTCAGCATGAGGGACAGGTATTTATCAATTCTCAAAATCCCATTTTGACCCCTATGGGGAAGCGATTTAAAAATCCGTACTACTATCCACAAAAGCAAGACTTTTATCAGTGCGAACTGGTAGCAGAAAACCCCTATGTAGTGTATAAAAGTGAAAATGGTGAGGTAGTACAAGCTAATTTATTAGGAGCCCATCATTTCGGAAATATTGCTGCTGCTTTGTGTATAGCAAAATACTTTGAAGTAAATGAAGAAAAAGCCAATGAAGCTATTAAGCACTACTATCCACCTAATAACCGTTCCCAGGTTATTAAAAGAGGCACTAATACCTTTATACTAGATGCCTACAACGCTAATCCTGAATCTATGAGAGAAGCTATTCGTGTCTTCAATCTAATTCCTGCTTCCCATAAAATACTGATTTTAGGTGATATGAATGAACTGGGTGAAGAAAGTGAGAAGTTCCATCAGGAAATTGGCCGATTTACTACACAAGAAAAATATACAGCAGTTATTTTTTGTGGCTCACTGATGGAGGCTGCTAAAAAAATGAACCCCTCTGCCCTGTATTTTGAAAATAAAGAAGACTTAGCAGACTATCTAAAAAAGAAAAAGTTTGAGAATACTACCTTCTTGTTTAAAGCCTCTCGTTCCCTCGGCTTGGAAAGCTTGGCAGAATTAATTAATCCAAGTTGCGCTGCAGAGAGATAGTTTCGAGTTCTGAGTGCTGATGTTGCCTTCAAAACACATGATGTCGTTTAGGATTGTTTTGTTTAATACAAAATCGTTAATTTAGCAGAATTTTATCAAAAATACGAACGATGGCCAAGTGGCAGAATAAGTTTTCTTCAAAAATTGGGTTTATTGCAGCAGCATCGGGTTCTGCGGTAGGGTTAGGAAATATATGGAAGTTTCCCTATGAAGTAGGAACCTACGGAGGGGCAGGTTTCTTATTGCTGTATATTATCTGCATTGTAGTGTTGGGCTACCCTTTGGTGGTCGCTGAACTCGCCTTTGGAAGGAAAATGCAGTCTGGTCCTTACAAGGCCTATATGAGTTTAGAAAGTAAAAGATGGAAAGCGCTAGGGTCGTTTGTTGTCCTGTGTTCACTGGTAGTTATGTCCTTTTACAATGTGGTTGTAGGATGGACGCTCGGCTATTTTTTCGAAACTATCAAAGGCAATCTGTTGAATACCAGTGAGTTTGGTGATTTTTTTACTCAATTCACCCAAAGTATAGCCAACAATTTCATTTATACCTTCTTAGTTGCAATTTCTATCGCATTAATCATTAAAGATGGCGTGAGCAAAGGCATAGAAAAATGGTCTAAAATTCTCATGCCGCTTTTCTTAATAACGCTTATTGGTTTGACGATCTATGCCTTCACCCTTGAAAATGCGCTCAAAGGGCTGGAATTTTATTTAGTACCAAGGCTTTCGTCTATTACTATGAGTGCGATTTACACGGCGCTAGGACAATCTTTTCTTTCACTCAGTGTAGGTTTAGGTATTCTTATTACCTATGGCTCTTATATGAAGAAAGACACGAGTATTCCAAACTCAGCAGCTATTATTACTTTAAGTGATACAGGAGTATCTTTTTTAGCGGGACTTTTCTTATTTCCCTTTATATTTTATCAAAATATAGAACCGAGTCAAGGACCTTCTCTGGCATTTATTTCACTCCCTTCCGTATTTAAAGCATTAGGACCTACCTTGGGAGTGATGGTGGGAGCAGCTTTCTTTCTCTTGCTTGCCTTTGCTGCTATTACCTCTAGTATCTCTATTTTAGAAGTTGTGACTACTTATATGATAGAACGCTATCATACAAAAAGAAGGAAAGCTGTGTTGTTAGCTTCTATATCTGCTTTTGTTTTAGGTATTCCAAGTATGCTTTCTATGGGAGGAAGTACTTTCTTTAAAAACTTTCTGGTACATAAGGGCGTAAAATATGACTTCCTAAAATTTATTTCCGATGTAACGACAGAAATTGTGTTACCACTTACCAACTTTCTTTTTAGCTTTTTTATCGCTTACCAATGGAAAACAAAAAACCTGTTCATTGAAATAAGAAAAGGAAGCAAAAATTATAGGAAGACCTGGTTTGAAAAGTATATCAACTTCATGATTAGCTATACTTGCCCTATTCTATTAGGGGTGATACTTATATTGAATATTCTTCAATTTGTATTTGGAATTAGGGTAGTCGATATCTTCAGTATCGTAGAATTTTAGAAGCAAAAATATAGTGCGACGATTCTTTGCAGAAATATTGAGCTATACGCGTTGTTTACGCTGAAAAGGCATAAGTTTACGCGTAAATGAAGACACACTATAGCGCTAAAAATCGTATTAGATTGTGCGAATTATTTCGAAAAGTGAATAATAACGGGTAGATTTACAAAAATTATTTTAAAAGAGGTGTTATGGCAGTTACTAGGCTACAAAGAAAAGCTAGAAAAAATAGAATGAGGGCAACTAATCGCAAGGTTGTAATAAAGCGATTACTCGCTAGCCCTGTGATTAAGAAGGTAGATGTAGAAAAAATAAAAGAGGAACTTACGAAGAAAAGAGAGGCTAAGTCAACCTCTGAAAGTTGAGAAAGCTGAAGATCAAAAGAAGGAGGCTAAGGCTGAGGTAATACAAAAAGCATCTACTAAAAATACTTCAAAAAACACCAAGGCTTCTTCAGATGAACAAACTTCAGCAAAAAAGACGGCATTAGATTCTTAGGGAGGGGAGAGATTTTTTTCATATAAGACTTGAAGCATACCATCTTTAATACCCATATGGGGAACTAAGATCTGTTCAATTCCGCCCCACTCCATAGCTGAAATGTAAATTTGCGAAGCAGGTAAAATGACATCAGCGCGATCAACGTTGAGTTGTAAAATGTTGACGCGTTCCTCGTAAGTGTAAGAAGCTAAGTATTCTCTGATAGCTTTTAGTTTTTTTAATGAGAAAGGTTTTCCTATCTTTCTTTTAGCTAATTCAAAGAGCTTATGTATATTCCCCCCTGTTCCAATGCCAATTATATTTTCCTTGATAGGTTTCTTTTGTGCTTTTATCCATGCTTTCATCTCCTTCCAAGTCAATTGTAGATCGTGATGTGTTAGCATTCTCACAGAGCCAATCTTAAAAGAACGAGAAGCCATCTTTTTTTGATTTACATAAAGACTTAGCTCCGTACTTCCTCCCCCTACATCTATATGTAAATAGCTTTTTTCGTCTAATAAATGACGAATAGCTTTACCGATAAGTTCTGCTTCCTCCTCCCCATCGATAATCTTTATTTCCAGTCCTAATTTTTCTTTTACATGCGTCTTCACCGCTAGCTTATTCTTTGCTTCTCTTATTGCAGAGGTAGCACAAACCATATAGTCATCTACCTGGTAAAGATCAATAATTAGAAGCTTAAAGGCGTGTAAGAGCTTGATAAGTTTACGCTCACTTTCAGGACTGACACACTGACTTGTGAAAACATCATGGCCTAAACGAAGGGGAAAGCGAAGATATTCAATCTTTTTTAACGTTGTTTGTTCTTGAAACTGCGTAATACTACTCACCTGAAGACGAACAGCATTAGAACCAATATCAATAGCAGCTAGTTTCAAAATTATACTGACATTTTAAGTATCTGTCCTATACCCTTAAATTAGATAAAGCTAGCAATACTTACTTGACTACAAAGTGACTTTCTAGCGTTAAAAAACCCATCTTATTTTGTATAGTTTATCTTAAAAGAGCTCTTTTATTTTTTCAAAGAGCCCCTTCTCTTTTTTCCTAGGGTTAGGTGTAAAATTAGGTGAATTTCTTAAAGATTCGAGCATTGCTTTTTCTTCTTTAGTAAGTTGCTGGGGTGTCCATACATTCACACAGATAAGTTGATCTCCTTTTCCATAGTTATGAATATCTTTGATTCCTTTTCCTTTTAATCTCAAAACTTTTCCACTTTGTGTTCCAGGAGCTAACTTAATCTTTACTTTACCATCAATAGTGGGTACTTCTATGGAGCTTCCCATTGCTGCATCTACAAAGTTTACGTGAAGGTTGTATATGATATTTTTGCCTTCACGCTTTAATAATTCATCTTCTTGCTCTTCTACTAATACTAACAGATCACCTGACCTACCTCCTCGTATAGGTGCATTTCCTTTTTCTTCTATAATTAGTTGCATTCCATCACTCACACCAGCAGGCACTTTAATACTTATCACTTCTTCTTTGAGTATTCTTCCTTTTCCTTCACAAGTATTACAATAGCTTGAAATAGTTTTTCGTTCACCACCACAAGCAGGACAGATAATAGCAGTAACCATTGACCCTAGAAGCGTATTAGCTACTTTTCTTATTTGCCCTGATCCATCACAGGTGCTACAAACAGTAAATGCTGTACCATTTTTTGCTCCATTCCCACTGCATTTGCTACAGCTATGGTAACGCTTTACTTTGATTTTCTTCTCCACACCACTGACAATTTCTTTCAAAGATAGCTTGAGCTTAATGCGTAAATTCTCCCCTTTTCGTATTCTTTCGCCTCTAAAAAAGCTATTGAACGGATTGTCGCTTCCAAAGATATCGCCAAACCGTTCAAACACATTTTTTACATCCATGCGATGGCTACTAAATGTACTTCCATCAACGCCTGCATGGCCAAATTGGTCGTATAATTGTCTTTTTTTAGGTGTACTTAATACCTCATAAGCTTCTGCTGCTTCTTTAAACTTCTCTTCCGCCGTGGGGTTGTTAGGGTTTTTGTCAGGATGATATTTAATAGCTATTTTCCTGTAAGCTTTTTTAATTTCCTCAGGGCTTGCATTTCTATTAACCCCTAGTATTTCGTAATAATCTCGCTTTTCCATATTTTTATACTCCAATTATAACCTTGGCAAATCTTAGTACTTTATCCTTCAAAAAATAGCCTTTCTCGATAACGTCTACGACTTTCCCTTTCATATCTTCTTCAACAGAAGTTTGTGTTATAGCCTCATGGAGTTCAGTACTAAACGTATCTCCTTTCTTCAGCTCCATAGGCTTCAAGTCTTTTTGGTGGAGTAGATGAAAAAGCTTATCATAAATCAGCTTTACCCCCTCTTGCATCGTTTTTAAAGCTACATCTTCTTTCTCAAAAGCATCCAAAGCGCGTTCAAGGTCATCCACTATTGGCAGAAGTGACTTTAACAGCGCTTCATTAGCTGTGTCAGTCAACGCTAGTCTCTCCTTTGCTGTTCTCCTTCGAAAGTTTTCAAATTCTGAATAAAGCCTTAGATACTTATCCTTCGACCCAGCTAATGCTTCCTCTGCTTTTTCTAGTTCCTTTTCTAGGCTTTTCAAAGTTTTTTTACGCCCCTTGGCAGGCGTTTTTTCTTCCGCGATAGTTCTTTCCTCCTCTCCTTGGATTTCCGCTTTTGATTCATTTTTCGGAGAATTCTTTACCATTTTTGATTTGTCCATTGAGATATGCACTTTTTACGTAATGTAGTGACGTAGTTCCCTCCTAAATTGTTAAGCAACTATGAAATAAGGGCTCCTTGCAACCTATCCCCTCTCTACAGAACCTATACGGGTAGGTGTATCTGTAGACCGAACTATTTGAAATCAAACACATTGCCCCATGCTTCTTGTTTGTCACAAGGATAACCCTTATATACTATCCACTCCTACCCAAAATAAAGGTGTTATGGAGGGAGAATGGCGCATAATTTATTAAGTTAGTCGTGTCTAGTCTAGACAATTTTTTTGCCAGAAATAGTGTTTATGACATTATGACATTACTCACTAGCCCTTATCAATAAGGGAGCGTTCTTCTATAATCTTCCAAGTCAACGTTAGAGGCTGTATCAAAAGCCCAACCCTGTATAATTATTTTTATTGGATACACCTTAATACACTATAAAGCTACATGTAATTGCACTAAGAAGCCTCAAAAGACCCTTTGATACAGCCCCTTCCCTACATCATTCAAAAAAATTTTGCTTCTGAAAGTCTTCTTTCTCAGTTATACACTGTAAAATAATATTTTTAGAAAGTTAACCTTCTTCCTCTTTTTTTCATACCTATTCATACAACCTGGTAAATCTACGATTGCCACAAAGCTGAGCATATTAAAAATATCTTTGTTGTCTTGTCTATTCCCTCCGATAGTTGGTTTATAGGAATGTTCATTGCTAGCTCTGTAGGTGTTTTAATGAACCCACAAAACAGGAAGACAACAGCTGTTCCTATCGCCGTATTTGATATCAATGTGCCTAACTCATCATAATTTTTATTATTAGAATAATACATTTACTTAACCCTTAAAAAATGATCAGCTTGGAATTTTTAACTAAAAATCGGATTAAAATGTTCAAAGATAACAACATTAATAGCTTTTTCTAAAAAATTTTCTAAACTCAGAAGCTTGTTACAAGTTTACTATGATTGGTTTTGTAGACGTTATTGTGCGACACGATGTGTCACGTTGTAAGCACTCGTGCGACACGAGGCGCCATCAGGAGAGCGCTCATATAACCAGATAGGGCCGCGTCTATGCCCTATTGTCAACTGG
>JAKSDE010000048.1 GCA_022360235.1 Cytophagales bacterium | reverse complement strand
TGTTCTTCAGTGACCACCGTTGCAATATGTTTCACTTTGCATGGACATCCGGTTACGGTTGTTTTCTTCACACTACATGGTGCCACGTTCACTAGGTCAAAGGACAATAATGAATTTCAGTAGTTTGAGTTATTTTCAAGCTGTTTGCCCGTGTGATCAAACTAATTTTCAGATCGAACATAAATTTAAATTCCGCATGCCTGCAGAAGGAAGAACACGTCTTGGCAAGAGCAGCTTGCACAAACCGGTAAGACACATTCATGGATGTGATTGCAAGGTGGATTCGAGTAATCACTCTTGGAAAAGGTCGGCATTTTTTTTGACCCCATGGCCCATGGCATAGATTCAAGAACCAAAGAAAAGGAAGCAGGAAAAGAAGCAGGAAAAAGAAGGAAACAAGGGAAGGAAGAACGAAGGAAAGAAGAAGAGAAAAAACATGAAATTATATGAACTTATGCAGGTTGAAATGAATCGAAACCTTTTCTACATGAATACAGCTAGGTTATTCAAAGTCTAAACTTGAAGCGAAGGGGTGTTTCGAACCCCTTCAAGGCCGGTATTGTTTATTCTGCATTCTTGATGTGATCAAAGATGTTGCCTTTGCTGTTTAGAAGACAGTGATACGCAGTGAAATCATTGGGGTAAACAAAAAAGGGGGTTAGACCAAACGCAACGTTAAACCTTGTGGTTGGAGGGTCAGGGGTTTCTAAGATTCTGGAATTCAGTAAGTGACCGCATGAACAAGACATCGCGAAAAAGGCCGCGGAAGCAAAACCTCTACAGTAGGCCCCGGAAAACCTGTGTAGGGTTCCGCAGCTCAGTTGACTATAATTTTTCGAGACAACTCTTTTTGGTAACCACGCATAGTCGTTTCGGCGTTTTTTTTTGGATCAAACGGTCAAAGTCGGCAGACAATCAATTAGAACTAACAGGCCCTGAAGCCAGGCCATGTGAGGCCCCACGGGAACAGCAAATTCAGTGCAACGAAGGAAACAAAAGGCATAAAAACATCGGGTTTGAGGGGTTTTGGTTGACTATGTGCGCGCCTTACGAGAACT
>JAKSDE010000211.1 GCA_022360235.1 Cytophagales bacterium | reverse complement strand
TCTTTTAGAAGGCATAAATTGGATGGCAGAGCATCAGGAATTGACATATGTTGGACTTGGTCTGTCAGCCCTTGTGGTCTTTTCAGGTGAAGTAGAACATTTAGATTACTTTGTTGCATCACTGAAAGTTCAAACTTTAGGGGATATGTGGTTGCGAATCCTTGACAGTGACATCACTTCAAAGCCCGAGTTTGTGAGAAGTTCCTTCACCAAATGGTATCAGATGTAAATCTAGCATTGTATGTGCAGTTTTATGTGGAACAAATGAAATAGTGAAGAGAACTAGCTATCCTGTCATCACGTGTTATAAATTTCACGGACAAGAAGGCTATGCAAAAGGCGGCTTTTGCCAGAATCTCAGTTCAGCTGCACATATCAAGCATCTCAGATGAACTGAGTTAATCAAATATGGAAAGCATATGGTAAACTTGTGATTGAACCTGTGAATTTCTACTTGTCTATATCAGATCGATCGTGACACGTTGAATAGTGCTGATGCTGTGTAGCTCCAAGACGACTTTTGATGCGAGCAATTCTTAGCCCTTTCAGAAGCGAAGAGGTAAGGAATACACTTCATACCATAGTCCTTTCCAGTGTTGTCATGGGATTGATTTTACTCTGTGTTTCACAAGCTTGATGAAAATGCTTGCTTGGGATATGTATCAACAATAATGCTTAGATTATTGGAGTTCTGAGTTGGTATAGGGTATTAGCAACTGAGTCGTTCTTGTGATCGATTCACTCATGTACTCACAGATATATTATTTTGCATATTGTGTCACCTGCTCACAGAACTGCTCTCTTTGCTTAGAAGGCTTTAGACCTTTGATTCATATCTGGTTGTATGAGTCAGTGTTACCAGATGGGTTTTTGCGAGCCATGAAAGGGAA
Source organism: Cytophagales bacterium (assembly GCA_022360235.1). Classification (GTDB taxonomy): domain Bacteria; phylum Bacteroidota; class Bacteroidia; order Cytophagales; family Amoebophilaceae; genus JAKSDE01. The sequence continues at coordinate 261 of JAKSDE010000211.1, read as the reverse complement.
TGGCTGCACCGTCCTTAATTTATTGTTAGGATGTGGCAATTTGGCTTGTGCTATTCACAATCAAATGTGGGGATTAAATGAGATAGTCAAAGCCATTTGTGCAGTTGAATATACTGAAAGATGATTTCTGCAACTTTCATCAGCAATTGCTGTTTTTGTCCTTGCCTGCCTCAGTCAATGTTTAAGTCAGCAGAGAAAAGGATGGAGCGGCTAAAGACAAACCTTGATGCTTACATGAAAGAGGGAGAGAATCTGCGGGTA
>JAKSDE010000176.1 GCA_022360235.1 Cytophagales bacterium | reverse complement strand
GCCTGCTTGGAGTGTGTCAAGTGTCAACGCATCTCAGCATGTAGTCAGCGTTTCTTCACAGGTGTCGTTCCATAGCTGCAGTGGGGGCTTGGGGGAAGGTACGTGGATGCGTTTTGGGCGGCCCTCCTTGGTGGTTGCACCATTGCGACCTTACATTTGTTTTCGAAGGAGCACCTGTGGTTTGAACAGCACGTCAGTGCTCAGCACTGCAGCCGCGGGGTCTGCCCCACCAACCTACAGTCGCTTGCAGCAAAACCAATGACATAGTTGAATTGATTTAATGGACACTGGTCACTGGTGAAGGCTCATTGCCATTGGTAGTGGGGTGTAGCCTGTAACTTGTGTGCATGCTTTTGAACATATGGACCTCATTAGTAGAAGACTAGAAGTGTAGCAGAACTTTAGCAACACAGGGGATTGGATTGTTTACAGTGACTCTCGATGCCGTAGGTTGGAAACTGGAAATTGAAAGAGGGAGTCCACAGTTGGGAAGTAAAAATGAGTTAAGTGGTCAGTACCAGCATATAAACACACAACTGACTTTCACTGAATGCAGATGCAAATTGCAGTGCCGTTGTCAGTTTTACGCATTGGGGTGCGCTAGGTGGAACCCATTAGTGCCACCTAGTAGAACCACACAAAATCAAACTGAAGTCTAGCCCATTGCGCAGCCCAATTGGGATCATTTTTCAGCTTGCAAAAATCAGACCTACAACATTCAGTTTGCCAATATTCATAAATCATTAATCAATAAGTAGCATGCCCCATGCTGCCCATGCCCCTGCTGGATCGGTGGGCGAGAGTGGGGGCGCATCCCAGACAATGGATCAAACTCATTGAATTGAAGCTGCTAGTAAAACCAGGAAGTGCTGCATCCAGCAGCACACCATGCAACAATACACACATATATCACACAGTGGAATTGCTACATGCCTTGATGTGTCCTTACAGCTGCAGGCAGCATGCCTATACTACCGTGCGCTTAGTATAGTTGCTGTCTCGCTCGAGAATCAACCTACGCAGGGACGGCATAGATGTTTAAACCAGACTTTACAAACGCGAAGAAGTAACATACATTGCATGAAGTGCAACCCAGCTTTGTGTGCGTCTGACAACTTGCTGGCATCTTCCATTCTACATACACTTAGCGGATGAAGCATGGAGCGTATGTATGTACCTCCTCCTGATTGAGCACATCAAACTCTACGCAAGAAACAAACCTCATCTAGCTTGTTGGCGCGCTACTATGCTGCTTGCTTCGTTTCGGACGGTTGTTTGCTGTGTTGCTATGGCAAGTGGCGAGGCGCACGCTGGACTACGTGTGCCCACGCCAGATTGGTTGGGGAACCTGCGCGCTCGCTCCAACAGCTCGTGAAACTGGGCGCATGCGCCACTTGCAAGTCCAACTCCCACGCGACGCTCCTCTCTAAACTCAACCAACTCAGCAATATTGCTGCACCATGCGCAATTGGTACACGCGACGTGCAATCTCGCTCGCCAGCTGATAACGTGGTGAATTCGTTTTGGGCATCATTTCAATAACGTCTGATTGACTGATGGACTGACCTCTTACCCTGACTACTACCGCCACTGCTGCGCATGCACAATCTGTGAGGTCTGCTTGGAAGGAAAACACGAAATAGAATCTCATTTTCAGCAAGTGCGTGGGCAAAGATGCATCTTTTAATCCCGCAAGAAAGATAGGTACGACCAATGCAGATACGTATGGACAGCCCAGCATGCACGTTAGCAATTGTTGCATGCGTGGGTCTATCTTTGTCCACTGGTTAAGCTGGGTGAAGTCAATCTGTGTTTTG
>JAKSDE010000242.1 GCA_022360235.1 Cytophagales bacterium | reverse complement strand
TTATTGGTCAACCTGAGTGTATTCAGATCAATACGTGCGAGTGTCTGTTTGGGTAACCTACTGGTCAGAAAGTCTATCATGACCTGCTTATGACTAAAAGCAGCCTTAAACAGGGAATCGTGAGGTTGATGAATCTCTATATTCATGGTCCAAAACAGTTAATGGCGATCTGTTGACGCCTTAATAACTCTTTGCCGTCAGCCTTATGCGCCTGGTTAATTTTATGCTGGTTTTTATCTTTCATTGTTCATGTTTTGATTTCACCCCCTAATTTAGGCAAATAAATGATCCTGACAAAGCCTATCTGCTTCCCTTGTTATAGCCGGAGCCTAGTCTATTTTCACTTTCTTGAAAGTTAAATTAAGTCAGCTATTTAGTTTCTAGTTTCCATAAGAGTCGTTTTGCTGGGAGCCCCTTCTCAAAGTATAACCAACAACATGCTAATCTGAAGGTACGAGAGCGCGCTACGCAGCTTATATTTAAAAATTTTTTAGAAAATTTTTGGTTTTTTATTAATCTTTCTTTAACTTAGCTAAATAAAACCTTATCAAAAGATAGTTTAGACTACGTAATGACAATAAAATTCAATCAAAGACCTAAAAATAAAATCATGAAAAGATTAAAGCTATTGCTCTTGCTCGTATTAGCGGTAAGCTGTACTAAAAAGAAAATAGAAGCGTGTTACGCAGCAAAGTGCTTAGAAGTAAGTACAGGGGAAGAGGTAAATGACGAAGGATTTTTGGGGGAGGTTTCCTTATACTGGGTAGCTGAAAGAGGCAATATAGAGGAAGTAAAAAGTATTCTAGAAAGGGGTGAAGATGTCAATCAAAAAGATTTTTTTACTGGTAGTATGCCCCTGCACGTGGCAGCTCAAGAGGGCCATCTAAAGGTCGTACAACTCCTCGTGGTAGACTATAATGCAAATACAGAGGTACAAGATAATCGTGGTTGGACACCCCTGCACAGGGCAGCTAGTAAGGGCCATTCCAAGGTAGTAAACTTCCTTTTAGCCCATGGCGCCGCAGTGGATCCAACAGATAATACTGGTTGGACGCCCCTGCACTTGGCAACTTTAATGGGTCATCTAGAGGTAATAAACTCACTTTTAGCCCATGGCGCCGCAGTGGATGCAACAAATAATACTGGTCAGACGCCCCTGCACTTGGCAGTTAAAAATGGCCAAAGAAAGTTAGTAGCCCTTCTTGTAAAACGAGGAGCGGATATCGATGTAGAAGATAAGCAGCAGCTCCTTACCCCCTTAGGCCTAGCGTCTGAAAGGGGTGACCTAGAGATGGTAAAAATCTTGTTTCAAGAAGATGAGCAAGACTAAGATTTGAATAAGAAAACTTTAATGCTTAAATTTGCCTATAGTAGCAACTAAAAGTCATTCAAACGTGTAATTTTATAAAGAGAAGGTATTGGCCTACTTCACGAGCGCACCCGCGGTGATTTGCCAAAGCCTTAGCAGCGCAAGGGGCCAAAGGAGCAGTGCTTTCAATATACCTCTTAGACAGTTGCCAAAGATAGCCCCTCCTTACACTTGGCACAAGGATGGGGCCCCAAGAAGAAAAATTTTTTCAAGCGTGCGTCGGTCTTCTCCCTTCCTCGTCTAGTGCTAGCAAGGTGAATGGGGAGGACTGGCAGCAAGAGAGGAAGGTAGGTAGGTATGCTGCTGCCGACCACAAAGACACAGTTGCTCATTAAGAAATACGTAACCCCTCAAAATAAAAACATGCCAGGACCAGAGATTTTCGGAAAAGAGGAGATAGAAGAGGTATGGGATGTACTCAGTACTGGCGTATTGATGCGCTACAATCACGACGATGAAAGAGAAGGTATTTGGAAAGCCAAAACGTTTGAACAAGAATTTGCGGCTTACCATGATGTAAAATATTGTCATATGTGTGCGAGTGGCACCAGTGCCGATGCCATTGCGTTGGCAGCCTGTGGAGTGGGGGTAGGCGATGAAGTGATTGTTGCTCCATTTTCCTTTATTGCCCCGGTAGAAACGGTACTAGGAGCAGGAG
>JAKSDE010000271.1 GCA_022360235.1 Cytophagales bacterium | reverse complement strand
TTTTTACAAAAAAATATCTAAATAATTATATTTATAATTTTTTTGGTTTATGTAAATTTAAAAACCTATAATTCATAAGTTATCATAAAAAATTATTTAAATAGTATTATTTTAATATATCACTATAGCTAGTAGTTGTATCTAAATCCTTGTTCTTAAGATCTTTGTAGAAAAATATAAGGCTACTATTGTTTATTAATTTTTTAGTTTATATATTTGTTGAAACTTATAAACTCCTAAATAGGCATGAAAAAATCGGTTATACAGATCAGTCTTAAACTTAGTCAAGAGAACTATATGGATCTGAAGTGGGCACAGATGAATCTATTGAAGGTTGGATACAAAATGAGTTTAAACGATATGATTAAGTTATGTATTAGAGACAAAATAGAAAATGGGATTACAAAAGAAGAGATAGATACTTTTAAGGAGTCTCAGAAAAATAAGGTTAAAGAGAAGTAGACAGCTGTTTGTTGAGCATAAAAAAAGTCTTCCGTAGAAGACTTTTATGTAAGATTTAATTTCTCTCTGAGTTAATGTCTCTAGAACGACCAATTCCAAACATTAACTAGGATGAATACTCAGTACTTAATTATATGATAACAATAGATAATATTTTGTCTAGAGTTAGCGAAGAAGAACTAATTCGCTACTTAGTACCAAATTTTAATAGCAATATAAGACAAAAAAATTATAAATCCATATTTTCAGAAAAGGATAATCGCCCCAGTATGTCAATTTATCAAAAAAATGGCAACTGGAAGTTCAAAAGTCATAATACTGGACATGGTGGGAATGTGTTTCAGCTATGGGCTGATTATTACCAAATAGATGCCAGGACGAACTTCAAGGATGTTCTTAAAAAGATCAATGAAGCGTTTAATTTAGGCCTTGAAGATGATTTTCCTTTAACCATTGAATACACTTCTTTTTCAGAGTTATTTCTTGCTTACTGGGCACAATTTGGTATTAAACAAGATATACTAAAACGCTATGATGTACGCCAGGTGGACAAAATATCCTTTAAGAGTAAAAATGGGAAGCAGATTAATTTTAATTATACAGCTTATGGTCAAATAGTAGCCTGCTATCATGCTTAATGGTCGAATCAAGACTTATGTGCCACAGATTCCTGAAGGATTTAATAACAGTAGTTTTAAAGGACAGAAAAAAGTATTTGGATATAAAAATCAGAAAAAGTCGGATGTGTTTGGGTTAACACAGTTACCTTCTAAGCTAGATTATATACTTTTCACAGCTGGTGAAAAAGATTGTTTAGCCGCTAACGCACGTGGTTTTCATTCCATATCCCTTCAATCAGAAAATCAATTACCAGAGGTATCCTTGCTTAAAGATTTAGCACCTAGAACCAAGGGACTGGTATGTTGTTATGATAATGATGAGGCTGGCAGAAAGGCTGCTCAGAAGTTAGAAGATAAATTTGGACTTGTTTCTATTACTTTACCTGAGGGGGTCAAGGATATCGCAGATTATTTCTTACAATATACCGCTGAAGTTTTAGACCTCTATTAGAAGCTGCCGTTGAGAAATCGCTCCATATTGATCGAGATAAGCTGATGGATCATGTTAGCAATACGCCTAGTGATCTTGTTAAGAAAATTTCTGTAAATGGAGCTACTATTTTTCACCGTGTCAAGTCCTATTTATTTGAACGTTACCAATTCAGGTTTAATACGGTCAAGAAACAGTATGAGGTATCACCTATTGGCCTTAATAACTATCAAGAGATAAATGAGGATGAGCTACATATTGAAGTGAATGAAGCAGGGATTAAAATATCCTTAGCTAATTTGGTGAGTTTACTTAAATCAGGTATCTGTGAAGATTATAATCCTATTCAAGCTTATTTTAGCAGTTACCTAGCTGGCAAGAAGGAGATATAGACTATATAGATAAGCTTGCAGGCTATGTAAAAACCGAACTTCCTGATGTTTGGCCTTTAGCTTTTAAAAAGTGGTTAGTCAGGACAGTACGAGGAGTTATGGAACCTAAATATTTTAACAAGCAGGTATTAAT
>JAKSDE010000049.1 GCA_022360235.1 Cytophagales bacterium | reverse complement strand
TACTGCTTGTTCCTGCTGTTGCTTGCTCCCATCTTGTTGAAAATAGCGAGCATCCAATCTTTGCAGCTTTTTCTGAGGGATTTTCCTATACAAAGTAGGGCTGTGAAGGGTCCTGAGTTGCAAACTCAGGACAGCCATTTCGTCTTTTATGGATAAACTAAGGAGAGCTGGGGCTAAACACCTAAAAGTTGTGCTAGGATGAGGGATACTTTTTTGTGCCAATTCCCTTAGAAAATATTACTTCAGGGCCGACTACTTAGGTTTACTTTTCCTATATTTATTTACAACTTTGTGTTTATTTTTTTAAGTACTTAGAATTTCTAATTCTAGAATAATATAGAAATATTATGGATAAACAGAAAGAGATCGTTTTACAGCATAATGCAATTACTACAGCACGCTATGATATATCTGCTACAGAGAAGAATATTGTATACATGTTGCTTACTAAGCTTCAAGAGGATGATCCTGTTGATAAAAAGTATATAGTGCGTGTTCAGGAGTTAATGAGTATTACGGATCATGTCATTGATTACAAACAATTCAAATTAGCAACAGAAAGATTAATAGGAAGAGTACTTACTATTAACGAAAAGCATGGTTTTCTACAAGTGAGTATTATTTCTAGCGCAAGATATTTACTAAACTCAGGAACTATAGAACTTAGGGTAGACCCTACAATAAGGCCTTACTTATTTGCGCTAAAAAATAATTTCACATCGTTTAACGCAAGAATGGCCATAAAGCTTAGGAGCAAACACTCTAAACGAATCTATGAAATGCTTAGTCAGTATAAAGATACAGGTATAATGAGAGTATCAATTCATGAGCTTAAAGGTCGGTTAGATTTAATTAATGTGGTTAGTAAAAAGGAAAAATATAAGAAACATTCAATGTTCACTGAAAAAGTGTTAGAAGTTGCTAAAAAAGAATTATCAGATAAAACAGATATAGAATTTGCTTATACCTTCCAAAAAATAGGCAGAAAATATAGTGATATAGAATTTAAGATTAAGAAAAATTCTTCTAAGAAGGTGAGAAAAGATGTAGTGCTATCTCTAGATAATAGTGAATTTCCCCCCCGTATGGCTGATATGATAGAAAGAATGCATACTAAATTTCATCTAAGCCCTTGGCAAGTGAAGTTAATTGTTGAGAACGTTTCAGAGCGAGAAATAGGGAAGACACTTTATGGTATAAGTGTAAAGATGAGTGATGATGAGATCAGAAGTATAGGAGCCTTTACAGCCCAAACTTTTGAAAATAAATATCAGCTAGGACTTATGGGTAAGAAACATAATAGTTAAGAAGTTTTATATTGATAAGGAAACTTTCTTCTAAGGGGTAGAATAATATCGATAAAACGGGCCTACTCTTTCCTACTCTCAATTATTTTTCTTCTCTTGCTACCTTCTCTGACTCTGATAATAACCTCCTATGTCTAGACTTTTGATCGTCTGTTCACTAGTGATAGACATAACGTGTCAAAGAGGCTACTAATTTTTCTTGGTATGCATCTTTAATTCAGATACCCTCTAGGAAGCCCGTAGATACCCCTAGAAGCGACGATCGGATGGGTTACTAGTCTAACGCGAGTTCGATGAAAATACTTGATTAGCTTGAGAGGATGTGTATTTTTTGTCTTTTAGGAAAAAGATAGGGAATTTAAGGAAAAGAAAATAGTATTTTTCCACTAAACCCTATATTCCTATGAGATAGATTGACAACACTATTTTTTTTCATTACTCGGGATATCGATGCTTTAAGCACTATTATGTGCGTGGTATTGCCAAGCATTTTAAGGATTGCTTCCCTGATATAGAAAAAGTCAGACTATGCTTTATAATTGTGTTTTTATAGGATAATCTGTCGAGCTCGCGTTAGTCTAGACATTAGGTTGATACTTAAAACGCGTTAGAGTGCGTCAGAGTGGCTAATTCTTTCTTGAGGTGCATCTTTAACTCAAACACCCTCTAGGAAGTCTGTATTTACCTCTAGAATTGACGATCCGATGGTCACTAGGGGTAGTATTAGGTTGATACTTAAAGCGCGTTAGAGCACGTCAGAGCGGCTAATTCTTTCTTGGGATGCATCTTTAATTCAGATACCCTCTAGGAAGCCCGTACATACTCCTAGAAGCGACGATCCGATGGTCACAGGGGTAGATTAGGTTGATACTTACAAACGCGTTAGAGCACGTTAGAGCGGCTAATTTTTCTTGGAGTGCATATCTTTAATTCAGGCACCCTCTAGGAAGCCCGTACATACCCCTAGAAGCGACGATCCGATGGTTACTAGTCTAGACATTAGGTTGATATTTAAAACGCGTTAGAGCGCGTCAGAGGAGCTAATTCTTTCTTGGGGTGCATCTTTAATTCAGACACCCTCTAGGAAGCCCATAGATACCCCTAGAAACGACGATCCGATGGTCACTAGGGGTAGACATTAGGTTGGTACTTAAAACGCGTTAGAGCGGCTAATTCTTTTTTTTCGCGCAACTTTTTTTTTAATTAAAATTCCTCCCCGCTTTTTGTTTTTTTTGTGATCAGTTTTTTCCGAGCTTTTCGTTTTCAATTCTAATTTGTTGAGTTATCCACAGTTTATCCACATTCTTGAATGAATTGTGCGGATGTACACAAATATTGTGATTATTTGTAATTTTATTTGTATGTATTTGTAGGGAAAAATTATGTTGTGAAAATCGGCCTTCTAGGGTATTTAAACCGCGATTTTTGAGGGATGAAAAAATTGAAAGGAAACTTTTTATAAGTTAAAGGAAACTTTTTAAAATAAGTTTCCTTTTTAAATTTATAGCTTTATGTTAATATAACTATTTTAATACTTAAACTTCTAATTATGGATAATCAGGTCGTTTTATAGCATAATGCAATTACTACAGATCATATATTTACATCGCTACTACCTCCCATCATTCAAACACTCCCTAGAAAGTCCGTACATACCCCTAGAAACGACGATCCGATGGACACTAGCGGGGTAGGTATTAGGTTGATATTAAAAACGCGTCAGAGTGGCTAATTCTTTCTTGAGGTGCATCTTTAATTCAGACACCCTCTAGGAAGCCCGTACATACCCCTAGAAGCGACGATCCGATGGTCACTAGGGGTACTAGGTTGATACTTAAACCGCGTTAGAGCGCGTCGGAGAGGCTAATTCTTTTGGGGGCGCAACTTCTTTTAATTAAAAGTTACCCTACTCCTTTTGTTTTTTTATAATCAGCTTTTTTCAAGCTTTTTATTTTCAATTCTAATTTTGTTGAGTTATTCACCTTGAGGGAATTGCTGGGAGGTACACAAATATTTGTATGTACTTGTGCGACACGAGGCGCCATCAGGAGAGCGCTCATATAACCAGATAGGGCCGCGTCTATGCCCTATTGTCAACTGGACGGTGCGAAACGGGCAACTGTTTGGGGCGAAGCCTCCAGTAAAGCCCAACCAGAGTAATGAGAGGGCACCAAATGGCGGCAAGGCAAAATTGAACTAGGTTGAACTGCTGTGAATCTTCAATATAAAGTACCGTGAACAACAAGTTGCGAAACCATATGATACGCAACCAGAAGCTAGGGTTCGATCCCAGTTGCTAAAGGAGAGAGCACGTTCTTTAGGAAAGACGCCAATGCTTCGGTACATAAGAAGGGTGTGTCACGAAGTAGAGAACGAGAACGTTCTTTGCCTGCTGT
>JAKSDE010000220.1 GCA_022360235.1 Cytophagales bacterium | reverse complement strand
TTTTTTTCAAGAATGTGATTCTTTTCGTTATACAAAGGCTAAGGCTAGGGTGAAGGTAGCTTTGTGAAAACAGACTTTCTTTTAATCTCTTCTATTTGAAAAATTTGATGTATTGGTGTTATGCCTTGCGGTTTTATGTTGCTGCAGTTTTTGGGCTGCCCTCACCACCAGGGCATGTGTAACCATCAGGCTCTTTGTATGCTACATCATATGCCCTGCACATGCCTGGAGTGTGCAGGATCGTGCTGCTGCACTGTGGGCGTGTATGTAAACATGGGACAGGACCAATACGATCATCAACCACTGATATTCTGATCTGATTGAATTGCATGAGGAGTTATCTATTACCATTCACAAAATCAGTTATACATAGACTAGGCTCAGTCAAAAGGGTGAGACATGTCAAACCACCTTTGATGCCTGAACATCATGTTTGATGAATGCTATTGCTTAAGGGTGTATGATGATATGTGTCTGATAAGTGTGGTGTGTGATGGTTCAGTTTTTTGTGTTGGCAGTGTTTTGGAGCAGTGTGTGGATGGTCAGTGGCATGTAGTTGAGTTTTACTCCAAACATCTGAACTAGGTCGTGTAGAACTATTCAGCAACTGAGCAGTAGTATATTTCAGTTGTGAAGTCATTGCAAAGGTGGCACCATTTTCTAGTGGACCTAAAGTTTATGATTCTAACTGACCATGCCAGCTTGCCTCACTTGATAATGCAAGCTTGCTAGAGTTGCAGACAAGCTCGATGGCTTGATTTCCTGGGCGAGTTCAAGTTTAAGCTTCTGCACATTGTGATCAAGAATAATGTGGCAAACTACTTCTCACGTGTACCAGGGTATGATGCATTGACTGGGTCACCGTATTTATGCTCAATGATGTATACATTTGGGGTGCTGTATGACTTGGATCTGCCTGTTATGCATGATTTGTGCCTCCGGGAGGTACTGTGCCCAACTTGTGAGCATAGACACGTGGATGAGGGATGTATTGCCTAAGTCAATCACCATTGCCATGTGTGCTAGTGTTGCAGGAGCGCGAGTGCATTGCATCAGGTGGTGGATATTAGTGACCAGCTCTGAGACTACTGTTAGGATCTGTTCATGTGGTATTCTGGTGACATTCACAGTGTACATGTGTTCTGTTAATGTTCATAGTTATTTGAACTATGTTGCGATGGTTGTAAGTGGATTGCAGTTGCGATGCACTGAGCGGAGCACTGCAGCGACAGGGTTCACTAT
>JAKSDE010000326.1 GCA_022360235.1 Cytophagales bacterium | reverse complement strand
TCTTTCCTTTTGCGTAGGCTTAATCAAAAAATTATTCACTTTATTTTTATCAAAGTTCGTATTTATTTTAATATTTCAAAATATTTGTTCAACCAAGGAAATTAGCGTGCGTTTTGCAATTGGCTAGATTAAAGTGTGTAAGTCTATTTCAGGAAAAGACAGGCAAGTAACTAAGCTTATAAATTTTTTTCCCTATAGCTTGCATAGTTAAAAAAAATATTCAAACTTAGACACGATTTTGTTTCCTACTATAGTTTCGTATATATTAGCAAAAAATAAGCAGACATAAATTTTTAAAAAAATAAGGAGGTAAAATATGACACAAAAAGAACATATTAAAGAGCTTGAAAAACGTTTAAAGAACACTAGTAACCTCGCTGAGGTGGGAAACTACTTTTTGGACCATCTAGGTGAAAAGCAAAGCTTTATTAAACAAAGTACGCCCATAGAAACTCACCCTCTATTGAAAGCAGTGGTAGAAAAATGTGGTGAAAGCCTATTCAAGAAGAAGTGTGTAGTAAATATGTTTTTATCAAAAGTCAAAGATGCAGACTTTATCCATGGATTCTGCGCCATTGATAATCGCAGTGCTGTTCTACTCTATTTTGAAAAAAGCGATATTGGTTTACTGGTTATTCCCCCCCTTGATTTAAAAAGTAACATGGACTTTTTTAGATTCTCGACGTTTGTCACAAAGCAGCCGCTTAGTGGGATCAGTGGGAGCATTTGAACGGTTGACAAGAAGCTATTCAAATTTGCAGGGAAACACATGCTATGAGACTGTTGCAAAACTGGGTTATATCCCTTCTTTATAGGCTATATGAACGGATTTTGATGCATTTTGTAGCAGTCTAGTTAGGGTTGCACCAGACTACAGTACCACTCAGGCAGCAGGGGTAACGAGGCCGTGCTAAGCTAAGCTAATGAGAAAGCTAAACCAAATTACTGCGCGGAGATAGAAAAAGGTAGCAAGGTAAAGCAGAGCATAGGTTGAACCTTTAGGGTAGAGGGAACAACTTATTTCTACCTACCAAAACTTAAAGAACTGGGTGGGCAGATGTGTATAGCCCCTAAGGTATAAAATATAGACCCAAAGGAGGTGTATCGAGCAACTTTTTGAGGGGGAAAGGAATGTTTTCTATACTCCCCTATCGAAACCAGAAACTCGGAGCTAAAAAAATAGCACCCTCGCGCCTTATGAAGGGTCGACTATCCAGTAGGGGCTTTACTTCTGGTTTTTGTGGCTTTTTTATCTTCTTCTAGTATTAGGTCTTCTACATCTGCTAGAATTCTTCCACAATGCTCACAAACTATTATCTTTTTCTTTTCTCTGATATCTACTTGTCTTTGCGGAGGAACGGTATTAAAACACCCTCCACAGGCTTCTCTTTTCACGGTAACTACAGCCAACCTATTTCGTACATTACTTCTTATTTTTTCATAAGAATGAACAAGTCTTTTTTCAATTTTCTTGACAATTTCCTTACGTTCTATATGCAGCGCTTTTTCTTCCTCTTTACTCTCTTCCATAATCAATGTAAGTTCTTCTTTTTTCCTTTCAAGTTCTTTTTTCTTTTCTTTTAAGAGCGACTTAGTTTTCTCAATTTCTACTTTTTTATTGTCTATAGCTTCATAACAAGCTTTAATATTTTTTTCTGAAGCCTGAATTTCAAGTTTTTGGAAATCTATCTCTTTTGTAATCGCATCATACTCTCTGTTATTTCTTACATTCATTTGCTGTTCTTCATATTTTAGAATCAGCTTTTGCGCTTCTTTAATTTTACCTTTGTATTCTTTAATAGCTTGCTCAGTAGTTAAAAGATCTTCTTTGGTATTCTTGATGCGTGTTTGAACGCCTGTTAGCTCATCTTTTAGAGCGCTCACTTCTTCGGGTAATGAACCTTTTATCTTTTCAATGGCATCTAATTTATTATCAATAGCTTGTAGGGCTAGCAGTAAAGTAAGTTTTTTTCCAATCATGTTTTCCATATACTTTTCTAAAAATAGTTAATAGGGTTGGTTACAGTTTCACATTTTAGCACCACAATATTAGTAAATTTTTTAGTTAGTAGCCTATGAATCAACGCTTTTGTACATAGTTCACTTTCATAATGCCCTATATCTGCTATAAGAATCTTTTTTTCAGCATTAAAAAAGTCATGATAGCTAATATCAGCTGTTATGAATGCATCTGCTTGCTTTGCAATAGCCTCTTTTAATAAAAAGCTACCTGCACCGCCACAAACAGCTACTTTCTTTATAGGACGTGCTATAAGCGCCGTATGTCTAATACAAGCTGCATTCATTTTTGCTTTAAGGTAGCTTAAAAATTCTTTTCCACTGTGTGCTTCTTTCAATTCACCTACCATACCTGCACCTACCGCTTGATGGAAGTTTTCAAGTTTATGGACGCAATAAGCTACCTCTTCATAAGGATGGGCAACGTGTAAAGCTTCCAGAAGCGTTTTTTCTAAGTAAGAAGGGAAGATTACTTCTATTCTTTTTTCATTTACTTTTTCAAGCTTGTTACGTTTTCCTAGGTAGGGGTTGGCCGCTTCAGAAGGTTGAAACGAGCCAATTCCTTCGCTTACAAAACTACAGTTTTTATAATTACCTATATTCCCTGCACCAGCTTCATGCAAAGCTTGAAGCACACTAGCTGTTTCTTTTTCAGGGACAAAAGTGACAAGTTTACTCAAGCTTCCTTTCTTAGGCTTTAAGATGGCTACATTGTTCAATGCAAGTGCTTGTGCTATTTGTTGGTTCACACCCTGCACAATATTATCAAGATTAGTGTGAATGGCATAGAGGGCCAGATTTTGTTTTATCGCTTGTATGATACATCTTTCTACATAAGTGCGTGCTGTCAACTTTTTGATAGGCTTGAAAATAAGCGGATGATGGGCAATAATAAGATTACAGTTTTGTGCTTTTGCCTCAGCAAGTACCTCTTCCGTAATATCCAAGCAGATGAGTATACCTGTGACCGTGCTATGCGCGTTTCCTAGCATAAGCCCTGCATTGTCATAATGCTCTTGATAAGATAGCGGAGCAATTTGTTCTAAGTAATCGATAACATCGTTAATCTTGATCATCTAAATATGAATTTTATCGTTTATTTTACGCTTTTGATAGGAAGCGTTGCCTGTGAATTAGTACGGAGTACAAGACAACATTGCCCCGCAAAGCCGAATCAATAACTTTTTAAACTACAGCAATTTATCGAATAAAGTTAATAATTTTACAATGCTTAGTATCGTTGATGCTTATTTTCCACGTTAGCAGACTTATATGAGGCCCTATGAAATTTTATCAAATCGCATTGCTTCCATTGGGGTGGCTGTATGCGGTAGTTATCCAAATTAGAAATTGGTTATATAAGCACGGACTCAAGAAGTCTTTTAGTTTCGATACAGTAGTTATCAGTATAGGTAACCTAACGGTAGGAGGAACAGGGAAAACGCCTTTGGTAGAATATGTGGCGCGCAGATTAGCAAAGAAGTTGATCATTACAACGTTAAGTAGAGGCTATAAACGTAAAACAAAAGGATTTAGATTGGCTACTCAAGCGGACACGGCATTAACATTAGGCGATGAGCCTTATCAATTATATAGAAAGTTTGTACCGACGAATCGTATCCATGTAGCCGTAGGAGAAGAGCGCGTACGCGCTATTTCAAAAATATTAGCCAGGATACCTAACAATAATATGATCCTTTTAGATGATGCTTTTCAGCATAGAAAAGTACAGCCTAACCTACATATTTTACTGACTGATTTTTATCGACCGTTTTTTTCTGACTATGTATTACCTGTGGGAAGACTACGAGAGCCTAGAAAAGAAGTCCGTAGGGCAGATGTCGTTGTAGTAACGAAATGCCCCACACCGCTCGATGACGCTACGAAAGATTTTTTCAGATATCATATTAGTAGCTATTACCCAGATAAAGTACCGCCTATTTTCTTTGCAGGCATCCGTTATGGCAAGCCTATGAAAATTGGGAATAATCAACCCATCGCTCTTCCTAAAAATGTACTACTCATCACAGG
>JAKSDE010000050.1 GCA_022360235.1 Cytophagales bacterium | reverse complement strand
TGAGCGACAGAATCTACCCCCTCACTTTGGGTTAAGGCATCGAGCCGCTATTGGCATGACAGAAGTAACAGATACACTCGTACTGATTGTCTCGGAAGAAACGGGCCAGATGTCAATCGCCAGAAATGGTACGGTCCAAAGTAATCTCTCCGTACAAGAAATTAGAACAGCCATCCATGACTATTTGTGTGGTGAAGAGGCACAGTAACTAGTCGATCCTGACTTTTGATATAAGTCAGGGCGGACTAACTACCGCTGCAACTATTCATGTCTCTGGAAAAGGTGAAAGAGGATATTTTCTCCTCAGCTTATTAATAAGAAAAAGCTTTTGCGCTGTAAAACTGTTAGGATGTACTTGATCAAACAAGCCTTTTAAAGATTTCCATTTTTCAATATTCTTTTCTTTGAAAGTGGTAGGGTTGATTTTTTTATTGATTAAATAAGTTTCAAAGTCCATAGCTTGTGTGTTTCGTTTCAAAATAGCACTCCTAAAGGAATGCGTTAGCGCGGAGGTAAGGTTTGTTACTGCCTATACACCTCCTATGCTTGCGACCTAGGTCATGCGAAAGTATTTGTTTTATTGCAGAAACGCACTAGAAAATTCCATAAATTTGCGTATACTCAAGATGAGCCATTGCAAGAGAAAATGATTCATATCACTTTACCAGATGGCGCTGTAAAGCGCTTTCCAAAGGGCATTACTGGTCTAGCCATTGCGCAAAGCATTCACGAAGTACTAGCCAGGCAAGTACTAGCCGTGGTAGTGAACGACGAAGTGTGGGATGCAACAAGAGCAATCTGTCAAGATGCTACTTTCAAATGGCTCACCTGGGGTGATGAAGAAGGCAAAAATGCTTTTTGGCATTCTTCTGCTCACTTGATGGCCGAAGCCCTAGAAGCCTTGTATCCAGGTATCCGGCTAGGCATTGGTCCACCCATTGAAAATGGTTTTTACTATGACATAGACTTCGGAACAAAAGCGTTTGATGCGAGCAAGCTAGCAACGGTAGAAGAAAAGATGCTAGTCCTAGCACGCCAAAAGAATCCTTACAAAAGGAGCGAAATAAGTAAAGAAAAGGCTATAAAATATTTCAAAGAAAAAGGAAATCCTTATAAACTGGAGCTTTTGGAAGGACTAGAAGATGGGCAGATTACTTTTTATCAACAAGGTAACTTCATCGACCTGTGTAAAGGGCCACACCTTCCTCATACAGGTTTCATCAAAGCAGTGAAGCTGTTGAATGTGGCAGGCGCGTATTGGCGAGGAGATGAGAAGAATCAGCAACTGACACGCATTTATGGGGTCAGCTTTCCCAAACAAACAGCACTAAAAGTGTATCTCGAACAGCTCGAAGAAGCCAAAAAGCGAGATCATCGAAAACTAGGCAAAGAACTAGGGCTGTTTACTTTTTCGGACAAGGTAGGCATGGGGTTACCCCTTTGGCTGCCTAAAGGGACGATACTACGCGAACGGTTAGAAAAATTCTTGCGTAAAGCTCAAGAAGAAGCAGGCTATGCAACTGTTATTACACCGCATATAGGGCAGAAAGAACTCTATATTACCTCAGGTCATTATGAAAATTATGGTCAAGACTCCTTCCAACCCATCCGTACACCGCATAAAGACGAGGAATTTTTACTCAAACCTATGAACTGCCCACACCATTGTGAGATCTATAAAAATACTCCTCGTTCTTATAGAGACTTACCCATTCGGTTGGCAGAGTTTGGTACAGTATACCGGTACGAGCAGCACGGAGAATTGCATGGCCTGACCCGCACAAGAGGCTTTACCCAAGATGACGCCCATATCTTCTGTCGCCCTGACCAGGTAAAAGAGGAGTTTAAAAAGGTGATTGACCTCGTATTATACGTTTTTGAAACCCTTGGTTTTGATACGTATACAGCACAGATTTCGCTGAGAGACCCCCATGACGCCTCTAAATACATAGGCAAACGCGAAGACTGGGAAAAAGCCGAAAAAGCTATTCAGGAAGCAGCCAAAGAAAAAGGATTGAAAACGGTTACAGAACTAGGGGAAGCTGCTTTTTACGGCCCTAAGCTAGACTTTATGGTGAAGGATGCTTTAGGGAGAAAATGGCAACTAGGTACCGTACAGTTAGACTATCAGTTACCAGAAAGATTTCAGTTAGCATATATAGGGGCAGACAATGAAAAACATCGGCCCGTAATGATTCATAGAGCCCCTTTTGGCTCTTTAGAACGTCTTGTTGCTATTTTGATAGAGCATACAGGAGGTCAGTTTCCCTTATGGCTTTCGCCAGAACAAGTGGCTATATTACCTATTTCTGAAAAGTATGCCCGCTATAGCGAGGAAGTTTACAAAACATTAGCCACAGAGGATATTCGTGGCTATGTAGATTATCGCGATGAAAAAATAGGGAAGAAGATTAGAGATGCAGTGCTCAACAAGATCCCTTATATGCTGATTGTAGGAGAAAGAGAACAAAGGGAAGGAAAGGTTTCAGTGAGAAGACAAGGACTAGGCGACCAAGGAAGCATGACAATAGATGCGTTTGTTCAACAGCTTACACGTGAATTTTGACAAAAGTAGAGTAGTTATGAGTGGATTTTGATGCATTTTGCAGCAGTCTAGAACTAAAAACTAAGAACTCAGAACTCAAATTAAATCAGTAAGGGCGGGGCCAAGCTTGGGAAAATAAAATTTAAATCCAGCCTCTTCTATTCTTTTACAAGATACGCGGCTACTACCAAGAAGGAGGCTAGCCCTTTCGCCAAGCATCAATTTAAGTATAAACGGTGGAATAGAAGGAAGAAAATAAGGTTGATGAAGTACTTTAGCAATGGTTTTTGTAAAGTCTTTATTAGTAACTGGATAAGGTGCAACAGCATTATATACCCCCTGCATTGTGCTATCTTCTATAGCTTTTATAAACATACGGCACAGGTCGTCTATGTGAATCCAACTCATCCACTGTTCACCGTGGCCAAACGGTGCTCCCAAACCTTTTCGAATGGGTGCAGCTATTTTGGGTAGAGCTCCTCCCTGGCTACTCAGTACCACCCCAATTCGTAACTGTACTACGTTTATACCAAGCGTATTCATTCTTGTTGTAGCTGCTTCCCATTGCTTTACTACCTGGCTAAGAAAATCATTTCCCCTCTTACTTTCTTCCGTAAGTAACGCATTACCATGATCCCTCCCATAAATGCCTATGGCTGAAGCAGCGATAAACGTTTTAATTTTGCTCGATGTACGCTTTAGCGCATCGTAGAGCATTCCTGCTGTAGCTACCCTACTGGATACAATTTCCGCTTTTCTTTTACTGGTCCATCGTTGAGTAGCTACACTTGTACCCGCAAGATGAATAACATAATCGAGGTGATCAAAAGCTTTAGTATCTATGTACCCATGCTGTGTATCCCAGTGAAAAGTAGGCACCTTGCTGTTAGGTTTTTTAGCCCTACTCAAATGAGTCACCTCATACCCAAACATTTGCAGCATAGGAGTAAGTCTACTGCCAATTAAGCCACTTCCCCCGGTTATTAATACGCTTTTCATTACTTTGATGAATGCAGGTTACACTATAAGACAATAAGGTGCGATATGCGTTTCTTGCTCTCCAAAGGCTACATTAGTCCTGGAAATGTACTAATAAGACGGAACACGTTATTGCAATATACTGTTATCTGGCTATTGATATTTGTTGATTGTTCATGGTGGGTAAAATCATCATCACCTCCTGTTACGCTGTAGGGAGATAGAAAAAAGTTCCGCCACAGATAAAAAGTGCGCTAAATGAGCGCCAAAATTAGTTCCTAGTTCTGAGTTCTTACTAAGCATTTACTCCATACGCTCGTAAGGTTTCATTAAGAGAAGTTTTCAAATCCGTGCTTTCTTTACGTTTTCCGATAATCAGGGCACAAGGAACATGGTATTGGCCGGCAGGAAATTGTTTAGGAAAACTACCTGGAATGACGACAGACCTTTCAGGAATATAGCCGCGATACGTCTGAGGGTTCCCCTCATTAGTCACGTCAATAATTCTCGTGCTTGCTGTTAAGGTAACATTGGCACCGATGACAGCTTCTTTTCCTACACGTACGCCTTCTACAATCACGCATTTTGAACCAATGAAGGCCTGATCTTCAATGATGACCGGTGTAGCTTGTATAGGTTCTAAAACTCCGCCAATGGTTACTCCTGCACTGACATGAATATTCTTCCCAATCTGCGCACAACTTCCTACGATGGTCCATATGTCTATCATCGTTCCTTCGTCTATATAAGCGCCGATATTTATATAAGAAGCCAGCAAAATAACGCCTTTATTCAAAAAGGAGCCGTATCTCGCTACGGCAGGGGGAACGACTCTTACGCCGAGTTGCTTGTAGTTTGTCTTCAATTTTATTTTGTCATAAAAGGTCAGAGGTCCTGCTTCACTAACTTCCATTGGCCGAATAAGAAAGTATAAAACAACTGCCTTTTGCACCCAGTCATTTACCTTCCACGCGTCTCTACTAGGTTCAGCTACGCGCAACTTTCCTTGATCTAAATCATTAATCACAGACACAATTGCTGCTTGTACAGCTTCGTCTTGTAAGTGTTCTTTGTTTTCCCAAGCCGCTTCAATGGTCTTTGTACGTTCCATCAGTAATACAAGTTTTAAAATTTCTCTTAAGTATCTCAAAGACTAAGTAACAAAAAGATTAATCATCTACCAAAAAACGGGCAGCCTCTTCTACAATAGGGCTGTTTAAACGACCAGCTATTGAATCACTTAAAAATAAATAGTACTATTATAAATGGGTAAGTATATGTTTAATATTAACTAGCTAAATATCTGATAATCAATTACTTAGTTTAAGTAGTCAAATATTATTTGGATGTGTTAAAGACAATTTTATAAGAATGGGGATTTGAAAGAGTTAAATTTATTTTACCCACGAAAGAGGTGCGTTTCTACCCTAACAACATACATTAACAACGACCCACTACCCTACCCCTGGCTATAAGAATAGTCTTATACTAGTCATCTTTGTATTGAATAATCGCTCTTTAATTTTTAGAGAAATAAAAAAGTTTTTTTATATTTGCCTAAATATGTTTTTATGAAGGCTCAATGGACTGTTATGAACATAAGCCAGACAGAGGAAAATTATTTGAAGACTATCTATCACCTATCGAAAGGGGGAGTGGAAGTGGTGGTGACCAAAGCCCTTGCATCAGCTTTAAAAACGAGCCCAGCCGCTGTGGCAGATATACTCAGAAGGCTCGACAATAAAGGGATGGCTATATATAAAAAATATCAAGGGGTTAACATCTCCCCCAAAGGAAAAACTTATGCGCTTCAGATTATTCGTAAGCATAGACTGTGGGAAGTCTTTCTAGTAGAGAAACTCAAATTTAATGGGGACGAGGTACATGAAGTAGCGGAAAATCTAGAACATATACAGTCTCCCCTGCTGGCCCAACGATTAGATAATTTTCTTGGCAATCCGACGCATGACCCGCATGGCAATCCTATTCCCAACGCCCAAGGTACATTTGTTGCTGAATCAAAAATGGTATTAAGCCACATAGAAGAAGGTAAGAATAGTATTGTAACGGCCATTAAAGATAATAGCCCTCAATTTCTAAGGTGCCTGAACAAACGCGGAATTTACTTGGGAGCGAAAATTAGTGTCGTAGAAAAAATTGCTTTTGATAACTCCATGGATATTAGTGTAGATAATTGCCCTAAGGTGAATATATCGAAAAAAATAAGTGATAATATTTTGGTGGTATGAAGGCACTTAGCTTCGAGTTCTGAGTTTCGAAACAACAAAATAGGACATTTGAGATAATAGGGAGCGTTGCTTTACGTTTCAGGGTGAATTAATTCTCATATAGTTTGATGAAGTCGTCTCGTCAATTAACTTCGGATGTAGTAGCCAAGGGGTTTGATACGATTCATACAACCCACCTAAAACTCAGAACTGCAGAACTCAGAACTCAAATTAGGTTTGTAGTAGCTATTGATGGTGTTACGATTGATCTTCAAAAAATGAACGATCTTCTTTATAGATTATACGGTAAGTTTTTACTCCTAATTTCCTGCTCACTTGTAATGAGTTGTAGTGAAAATGAGCAAAGCTATAATCATCAATTGCATATCGTAGCTACTACGGGTATGATTGGGGATGCAATTAAAAATATTGTAAAAGATTCAGCCGACGTTGTTACCTTGATGGGCCCTGGTGTAGACCCTCATCTTTACAAAGCGACGCGGGGAGATTCTAAAAAGCTGAATGAAGCAGATGTTATCTTTTATAATGGCCTTCACTTGGAGGGGAAAATGACTGAAGTCTTTAAAAAATTAAGCAAATTGAAATCCGTTTATGCAGTGAGTGATTCTATTAACCAAAGCAAATTGATCGCAGATCCCCGTTTTCCAACGGGTGTAGACCCCCATATTTGGTTTGATGTGCGCTTGTGGATAGAAGCAGTACAATATATAAGCGAAGTCTTACAAAAGAAAGATACTATCCATGCAACTTATTATCAACAGAACACGCACACCTACTTGCAACAACTTGATTCTCTTCATACAGCTGTGAAAGCAGCTATTCAAAAAATTCCTAAAGCACAAAGAGTACTTGTTACAGCCCATGACGCATTCGGTTATTTTGGTAATGCGTATGATATAGAAGTCAGAGGATTACAAGGTGTTTCTACGGTTTCAGAGTTTGGCCTTAAAGATGTAGTTGACCTGGTTGAGTTTATTATAGATAGGAATATTAAAGCTATTTTTGTGGAAACCTCTGTACCTGCCAAACCGCTTAAGGCTGTCATAGAAGGTTGTAAAAAGCGGGGTTATAGGGTAGTGATTGGCGGAAACTTGTATTCAGATGCTATGGGAGAAGCAGCTACTTTAGGAGGAACTTACATAGGGATGGTATGTAGCAATGTACAAACCATCACAAATGCCTTAGAATAATGATTAAACAGGTTGAAAATCCTATTGTAGAGCTACATGACTTGACAGTTTCGTACCACAAGAGACCTGTCTTGTGGGATATTGATCTCTCTTTACCGCAAGGCGCTTTGGTAGGCATTATTGGTCCTAATGGGGCAGGCAAGTCTACACTCATTAAGACAATCATGGGGTTAGTGTCTTCTAGTAGTGGTTATGTGAAACTTTTTAACAAACGCCTGGAGGAAGTAAGAAAATTAGTGAGCTATGTCCCCCAAAAAGAGTCTGTTGACTGGGATTTTCCTACCTCTGTGCTAGATGTTGTCATGATGGGTAGATATACACAACGAGGTCTGTTCAAAAGACTACGTAAGGATGATAAGGAAGTAGCTATGGCGTGCCTGGGTAAAGTGGGAATGACGCAATATGCTAAACGACAGATAGGGCAGTTATCAGGGGGGCAACAGCAACGTGTATTCCTGGCCAGGGCGTTAGCACAGGAAGCACAGCTTTATTTTATGGACGAACCCTTTGCAGGGGTAGATATTGCTACAGAAAAAGCCATTGTCTCTCTTCTGAAGGAGATGTCCCAAAAAGGAAAAACCGTTGTAGTGGTACACCATGACTTACAATCTGTGGCAGAATATTTTGACTGGGTAGTACTATTAAATATGCGGACAGTCGCTGCTGGCCCTACGGAAGAAGTATTTACGCCTGAGCTACTACAAGAAACTTATGGCAGTAAGCTGACTGTCTTGAGCAAGGTGGGAGACTTGTTAAAGAAAAAAGAATTACCTGCCAGAGAAACATAAATTCTGAGTATTTAAAATAAATCAATGAACCAAAATGCCTAAAACAACCAATGAACAGGAAAAAGCTGAAATTAAATTCGAAGTTATATTAGATAATACAAGAGCGCCTGAGAGCATTCATTGGCATGCTGAAGGTATTAGTGGTAGTATAGAAGAAACAAAAGCCATAGGTATCTCTGTATGGGATCATCATCAAAAAAATACGCTTCAAATTGACCTGTGGACGAAACATATGCCTATAGGTGAGTTAAAGAAGTTTTACATTGATACTATTGGTGGACTTTCTGAAAGTCTCTTCAATGCTACTGGCGACGAATATATGGCACAAGAAATGAGTGCGCTTTGTAGTAGACTGGTCGAGCATATAAAAAAATAAAAAGCCCCTCAGTAAATCAGCAAATAGTGCTATTATTAAACTATTTTTTTATTTTTCAGTATAAATTTGCCACATGCTCCAAGTGCCTAGCACGTTTCCCTAGCTACTATTTCAACTAGATAGCTGCAGGGAGAAGGAATGCGTGTAGAGGTATTCCCTAGAAGGGATTTATTTAGTATGCGTAAATTCTTTATGAAGAGTATAAAAAAGTATTTTATATTTCTGCGCTTACTGTTTGTTAACAGAGAATCATTCAAGACGTATAGCCAGCAAATCCTTAATGAGTGTGTGTTGATAGGTGTGAACTCTATCGTTATTGTAGTGATTGTATCTACCTTTATAGGGGCAGTAACAGCTATTCAAACTGCTTATAACCTAGTAACCCCACTTATCCCTGATGCAACGATTGGCCTTATTGTTCGTGATATGACTATCTTGGAGTTGGCTCCCACAATTACAGCCATTGTTTTTGCGGGTAAAGTAGGCTCTAGCATTGCAGGAGAGCTGGGTACCATGAAAACCACTGAGCAAATTGATGCATTGGAAGTGATGGGTGTCAATGCTGTCTCGTACCTTGTACTCCCTAAAATAGTGGCTACACTTTTAATGTATCCGCTCTTAGTAATCATTGCAGGCTCCTTATCTATCTATGGAGGCTTTCTTGCAGGGACCCTCCTAGGTTTAGTTTCTCCAGAAGACTATGTATATGGCCTTCGAATGGACTTCAAGCCTTTTACAGTCTGCTTTGCCATCTATAAATCATTGGCTTTTGGTTTTTTGATCTCTTCTATTTCTTCTTACCATGGATTTTATACCTCGGGTGGGGCTTTGGAGGTAGGACGAGCAAGCACCACTGCGGTTACTAAAAGTTGTATTGCTGTCTTAGCAGCAGACTACTTGCTAGTACAACTGTTTTTTTAAATGATTTTGCTTTACCTATGATTGAATTTAAAAACATTACCAAGGTTTTTGATGGTAAACAAGTACTAGATGACATCAGTGGTAGATTTGAGAAAGGAAAAGTTAGCCTAATTATCGGATCCAGTGGTACCGGGAAGAGTGTCCTCTTAAAATGTATCGTAGGAATCGTTCATCCTGATGAGGGCAATGCTTATTTTGATGGAAGAAATTTTACAGAGGGCAATAGAGACCTAAAGACCGAAGTTAGACGAGAGATAGGGATGTTATTTCAAGGGGGGGCTTTGTTCGACTCTAAAAATGTAGAAGAGAATGTAAAATTTCCGTTGGATATCCTTACTAACATCCCCCAAGATGAAAAGCTAGATCGTGTCAATTTCTGTCTTAAACGCGTAGGGCTAGAAAATACGAATAAAAAAATGCCTTCTGAATTGAGTGGGGGAATGAAAAAGAGAGTGGGGATTGCACGGGCGATTGTCAATAACTCGAAGTATCTGTTCTGTGACGAGCCTAACTCTGGCTTAGATCCACAAACAGCTTTACTTATTGATGAATTGATTAAAGAGATTACTTACGAGTATAACATCACTACGGTGGTGGTAACGCATGATATCAATTCTATCGTGGATATTGGCGACGCTATTCTATTTATTCATCAAGGGAGAAAAGTGTGGGAGGGTAACTCTAAAGCTATTTTTAATTCAAAAGTAAAAGCACTGAATGATTTTGTTTTTGCAGGTAAGCTTGCCCAAATGCTGAGAGAGAAATCTTAGCGTATCGTCGGATTGTTGGCCATAGAATGGTTGGATTAGAAGTGCTGAGTTGCCAACTCAAAACAGCGTGTCGACTAATTCCTCTCTTGAAGTTTCAGTTTTTAGTTGAAAGGTAGGTAGAATTTTTACTGTACCTGTACCAAAAAAGTACAAGTATAGCTACCAACAGATAAGGAGCAATAAATAAATAAATAATCCCGTTATTTAAGCCAGTTGCCAAAGTAGTTTCTCCATTACTAACGTTATTTTCTACGGTAGCACGACACATCGCACATTGGGCAAGCACAGTAGACTGATGCATGCATAGTACAAGCAGTGTTAGTAAACTCCTTAGTATAAGCGTTCGAATGTTCATGATTTGTTATATGTTACTATAGGATCGCATCCCGTTAAGTGAAATTAGTACTGATAATAGGGGCTAATCATCCCATAAACTACTACTCCGCTCACTGACACATAAAACCAAATGGGCCAGGTGTATTTCACTATTTTTTTATGTTTCGCTATACGTCCTGTGAAGGCGTAAAACACTGCTAAAAGTACAAGCGGTACTACTACAGCCGCCAGTGTAATATGAGAGAACAAGATAGCTAAATAAACTGTCCGCCATAGACCCACAGTTGCTAATTCTTCTTCTGTGAGCAAGCCGTCTCCTGTCGTATCTCCATACACTGTTGGGGGAGCAGTGGCATGGTAAATTACATAAGAGATCAAAAAGATAGTTCCTAGTACAAGGGCTAGCAACATCGTATTTCTATGTAGCATACGCTTTTCTCGCTTGATAAAAATCCAGCCCAGGACGAGCAAGATAGCTGTACTCGTATTGATCAAGGCATTCAGGTGGGGTAAGGTGTAGATCCATTTGTTACCCCCTTCTATCTTGAAAGGCATGAATAAAAGTACAGCTACAATGACGGGTACTAAAATAGACACCCCTCCGATAGCACGAAGATATCTTCGATTCGCTTCTTTCGTTAACATACGCTACTTCGTTTTGATGAGCTATGCTTATTAGCAAAAATAGCGAAAAAATACTCGCCATAGCAATGAAGAGGCAGGCGTTCCTATTACACCTTTACAAGACGTCAACGATCTCTATCTCAAAGATAAGATTAGCATTAGGCTTGATGAGCTTTCCTACTGCTTGATTTCCATAGGCCAACACAGAAGGAATAAAGAACTTAGCCTTGGCACCTTTCTTTAATAGGACCATCCCCTCTTCCAAGCCTGGTATTACTTGGTGTGCACCTAGTTCAAACTCAAGGGGTTCATAGGTTCTTATTGGATCGTGTATGCCACCTTCTTTGGCTATCTCGGCGATGCTTGTATCAAAGATGCTCCCATCGAGTGTTCGACCTACATAATTTACTTTTACTTTGTTACCTGCCTGTAAGTTTTTTCCCTCTCCTGGTTGATGAATGCTATATCTTAAACCAGAGGGGGTGGATTGTCCGGTAATTTTATTTTCTTTTAAGTAATCATCAATGATAGCAAGATCTTCTTGAAGTTGGGTAGCCACTTTTTCAGCCTCCAATTTTTCAAAAGCACCTTTATCCATAGTCGCTTCTAAGCTAACATGCATGAGAATAGGTGTATCTTCTTCAAGACCATAAGGCGGTGCTAACAGGTCAAAACTTTTACCCAGAAAGGTCTTCGCATCTAATTTAAAAATTATACTGTCGCCCTCTTTAAACCTACCCATCGCTTCTATAAGCATACCCATCCCTTCCATAAGGTTGCCATCTTTCTCATCTATACTATCATGATACTGTAAGCTTAGCGGGAAACCTAGCTCTTCTGTATTGAGTAAAACTTTTTCATCTTCTGTTTTACAGAGCATGTTGAGTAATAGTATTTGGCCATTTTGAGGCTTAGCTCCTTTCCCTTCTTTGACTAGTCTAAATTGCAACCCTGTTTTTGTTTTTTGAAAAGTAGTAGCACTCTTTTTATTTTTAAAAGAGAAGTAGCTAAAAGCTGCTACTGCTGCAGTAAGGCCGGCAAAAATTAAATATTTATAGCGCATCTTTTTTTTGTTTAGGCATTAAGTAAGGCTTTCTCATTTTCTTTAACGAGGTGCTCAAATTTTTCTACTGTTTTCTTAAGTGTTAGGCGGGAGTTTCCTCCGGCTGCATTTTTGTGCCCCCCTCCTTCAAAATATGCTTTTGCTAGGTTATTGACTGAGAAGTTTTTCCTGGATCTAAAAGAAATTCTTACATGATCTTCTTTTTCAGTAATCAACGCAGCAAGTATAATATTTTTTAATGCAAGGGCATAATTTACTAATCCTTCTGTATCACCCTTTTTTAGTTTAAACTTTTGAAAATCTGCTTTACTAATGGCAAAGTAAGCAGTTCTATAGTCTTCCAATATAACTAATCGATGGATAATTGCAAAACTGATGAATTGAAGTTTATCGAGCGAGTTATTCTCGTAAATGAGTCTACTGACATGAGCTACATCTGCTCCCCTATCCATTAAGGCAGCTGTGACAAGGTGGGAATTGGTTGTTGTATTAGGATATTTAAACGAACCTGTATCTGTCATAATCCCTGCATATAAGCACTCAGCAATGTCTTTGTCAATGCGTTCCTTTTCGCCCAATTGTTCAATAAATGTATAAACAAGCTCTGCTGTAGCCGATACGTGGGGATCCCAAAAAATAAAATCTGTAAAATCTTGGGGTTCTAGGTGATGGTCGATAACTACTGTTGTTCCGGACGCATTTTTGACTACTTCTCCCATTTCATCTATGCGGCTGGGCACAGAAAAGTCCAGGCAAAACACGAGGTCTGCTTCTTCCAAAAGTGTAAATGATCGTTGTTTATTTCCTTTGCAGAAAATGATGACGTCTTTGCTGCCTGGCATCCACGCCAAAAAGTTAGGGTAAGGTGTTGGAGCGATAACACTTACTTGGTGGTGGCCTTTTCGCAAAAAAGAAGCTAACCCTAAGGAAGATCCTAAAGCATCTGCATCTGGTCGGTGGTGCATGGTTATCACCACGTGCTTGGGAGT
This sequence comes from Cytophagales bacterium, assembly GCA_022360235.1. Lineage (GTDB taxonomy): Bacteria > Bacteroidota > Bacteroidia > Cytophagales > Amoebophilaceae > JAKSDE01. Next base: position 318 of record JAKSDE010000050.1, on the reverse strand, counting down.
ACTTAATAACTTTTTAAAAGATGAAATAGAAAGAATCTTACTCATCTGAACTGATAAATCAACCGAGGGTACAAAGGTGGAAAGATTTCATTAAAAAGCAAAAGCCATGTCTTAAAGTAGGCTGTCTCCTCACAATAAATTTATTGGGGCTGTAAAAAGCTAAGTTCTGAGTTCTGAGTTCCGGGTTCTGAGTTCTGAGTTCCGGGTTCTGAGTTCTGAGTTCCGGGTTCTGAGTTCCGGGTTCTGAGTTCTGAGTTCCGGGTTCTGAGTTCTGAGTTCCGGGTTCTGAGTTCTGAGTTCCGGGTTCTGAGTTCTGAG
>JAKSDE010000051.1 GCA_022360235.1 Cytophagales bacterium | reverse complement strand
GTACAGCGACGAGTTTGCCAATTTTTAGCACGTAGCGCAGGAATTTTAGCCATTTTTCAACAGCGGTGACTTTTTTTGCCTACTTTTTTTTTTTTTTTTCAAAAAAGTAGGGCCCCCGGCAGGGGAATCAAAAAGTAAGGGATAAGCACGTTCAATGACGTACTTTGTCTGCTGCAAAACGCATCAACAATAGAACCATCGAGCGTTATGAAGTGCCGACTAAAAAAGTGACTTTTATGGTCAAGGGTGAGCCCGTATTTATTCATGAATGAACCAGGGTGGATTAAATGTATTATTCTAGCATTTTATTTAATGAAGGATATTTATTAGCTTGCTCTATAAAGTGAATCATGAAATTAAAAGTAACAAGGCTGCTTTTCAAACTACTCAGTTCTAACTTTGTTATGGGAGAGTTAATCAATTTCTTCAAAAAAAAGTGGGAGCGTTGGAAACTAGTAACCCAAGAGAAAGTAGCAGAGCTTATTGCTAAAATCATTATTACCCTATTGTTAGTAAGCTTATTGAGTGTGGCCTTCCTTTTTATGAATCTAGCATTAGCCTTATATCTTAATAGTATACTAGACAGTTTTTACCAAGGCTTTCTAGTAGTTGCAGGGATCTATCTATTATTATTTTTGATAGTACTCATCTTGAAAAATACGCGTTGGTTTAGAAGAATGTTTTATACGATAAAAGATCCAGCTACTCACAGGGATACTGACTAAATGCTTCGTAATTTCACTCATGAGCTTTCCTATGTGCATCCATCATCATTGTAAATTGCTTAAAGAGATAGTGTGAATCATGTGGCCCTGGTGCTGCTTCAGGATGGTATTGTACAGAAAAGGCAGGGACCTTCTTCAGTCGTATGCCAGCCACTGTAGCATCATTCAAATTGATATGCGTTATCTCTACTTCTTCTTCATTCATAGAAGCTGCTTCCAAAGCATAGTTGTGATTCTGTGAGGTAATTTCTACTTTCCCGGTTTGCAAGTTTTTAATAGGATGATTTGCTCCATGATTGCCAAATTTTAGTTTAAAAATTTTAGCATTAACGGCTAAACCAAGCAGCTGATGGCCTAAACAAATTCCAAAGAAAGGAAGCTTGCCCAGTAGCTGCTTTACCAGGGCAATCACATGCAACACAGGGCCAGGATCACCAGGACCGTTAGATAAAAATACACCATCAAACCCTCCTTGTAAGATAGCCTCTACATGAATGTTACTCGGAAAGACGGTACATGCACAGCCATGGGCATATAGCAGCCGAAGGATATTGTGTTTAACGCCACAATCTATCACAGCTACTTTGTATTTTGCCTTTTCAGGCGTATTCCAAGTATATTGACGAACACAACTTGTGTACTGCACCAAGTTAAAGCCTGTGATATCATGTGCTTCCTTGAGTTTGTTTACTAAAGCGGTTGTCTCCTCGTTATTAGTAGTTAATATAGCTTTACAGGCCCCCCTTTCTCGGAGGTACCGTGTAATAGCGCGTGTATCCATTCCTTCTACTCCTAGGATATTATTTTCTTTTAAATAGGTTTTTAAAGTTTTCTCAGTACGCCAGTTGCTAGGAAAGTCAATATATTCTTTGACAATCAAGGCTTCCAAAGCAACATAGTGACTCTCGTGATCTGCTGCGTTGATACCATAATTACCTATTAAGGGATAGGTCATCACTACCATCTGGCCACGGTAGGAGGGGTCTGTGAGAATCTCTTGATAACCCGTCATGGCTGTATTAAAAACTACCTCTGCATACCGATCGCCACTCAAGGCGAAAGTTTTGCCCAAGAATACACTGCCATCTTCAAAGATCAGGCGAGCAGGCTTGATAGACATAAATTCTCAGTTAGCTCAATCATTTACGCAGCGCTTGAGCATTGCGTAAGTAAAACATAAAGATATAACTTTTTCAATGAAGTTATTACTCTACCTTTCACTTTTATAGAAAGATAGGAGGATTAATTCTTAGTTTTTAGTTCTGAGTTCTGGGTTCTGAGTTCTGAGTTCTGAGTTCCGAGTTCCGAGTTCTGAGTTCTGAGTTCCGAGTTCCGAGTTCTGAGTTCCGAGTTCTGAG
>JAKSDE010000450.1 GCA_022360235.1 Cytophagales bacterium | reverse complement strand
TTAAATGTAAATGCTATGAAATACACAGCTAATATGGTAATACTAGAGTGTACTACCTGCCACATGATATTTGGAGTAACACAGAAGAGCTATGATAGGCTCAAAGAAACGGGAGAAGGTTTTTCTTGCCCTAATGGTCATAAAAACTACCTTAAGAATACGATCAAAGACGAACTTGAGCAAAAAAAGCGCGAAATAACGGGTAAAGAAAAAGTCATAAAGGAAAAAGAGGAACATATAGCTGAACTGATGGACGAGATAAACCAGTACAAATGGAGCGGTAAAACAGGCATTTGTTCCGTCTTCCCGGAAGAATTAGCTTTTAGGTTGTACGACCAAGGGATCAAATTCCTGGAAGACCTTATCCATTTGACCTTGGATGATGTCAAGAGAATGGACGGGATTGGACCTCAGCGTTGTCGAGAATTCCAACAAGCGTTGGAAGCAGGCTACAAAAAGTTTTACTATCACTTTTTTGGCAAGAATCCATAATGATGACTGAAGAGCTGGTAAAACGTATTCACCTTGTTTGATACCAAGTAATGTGGATGATCGCATCATCATTGAGCAAACAATATTTAGTCCCGGTCAGCTCGGTATCGAATGAGCGGGTACAGTCTTACGTAGTACGGCTTAGGTGGAAATCAAAGCCATTATCCCCCGGAACCATTGGGCTTATGGAAAAGAGCTTGGTGGATCCGGTTCCTATTTGGACAGGGTGCATCCTCTCCATACCAGGTGATTTCGTGACAACATACATAGCGTCGCTGTCGGTTACTCGTTCCAGCTTTTCAGCTCGACCAGGGAATGAAAAGGTACCAAAGCATGGTACATACGCTCCAATCTTGTCAGTTAAAAAACAAATACAAAAACAGCATAACCGCAAACAAGGTACTCCAGGCTATCATTACCTTATTGGATACCCGGTAAGACAGTTGACGATAGGATTGTTTTAAGCTAGGGAAAGAACCCTTATCCTTCCTGGCGCTGGTCAATCCCACAAAGACGACCAGGATCACAATAGCTACAAAAAGGTAAAAAGATACTAACAAGAAGTGAGGCCATACCCCCTCATTAGGTGTACCGGTCAGTTGGAGTATTCCTACCAGTAGGCTGATCAAAGAGCCAAAGACTAGCCCGGCATTTGCGGCCTGTGGTGTC
>JAKSDE010000052.1 GCA_022360235.1 Cytophagales bacterium | reverse complement strand
TGGTCCTTAGCTGCTAACAACTACTTGATAATCCTTGTATATTGAGCTATGTCGTCTTGACAAAGACTTCAGTGAGAGTGTTCAGTTTATAAATACCCTTGAGATAAGTAGCTGTGCTGATTGCCCTTTCTTCATTGTTACTCGTTTAATTTTATATCATCCCATTATGATTTTGGGAAAGGTAATATTATTGAACTTGTGTTGCTGCCACCTGCAGCGCACAAAGAAGGCCATGTCTGTGGTCGGCATTCCTGAAAAGGACCAGACCTTGACATTTCGAGTTGCAGCTGCTGTGTTACATATGGGAAATATATCGTTTATTGAAGGTGAAGAGAGTGACTCATCTATACTTGCCAGCGAGGACTCTGAAATGCATCTTGCAGCAGCAGCAGAATTGCTTGGTATCACACCAGAAGGGCTGAAGCATGCTCTCACAACAAGAACAAGAATCACACGGGATGGTGAGGTTGTCAGTTGGTGTTCAAAAGGTCATTGGCAGATAATCTATTCAGTTTAGTTGTGACTGGATCAGAGTTTCCCTTCAGGGATTTTAAAATAGCAGTGAAAGTCCAGATGAAACCAAAAGAACATCGATAATATGTTGTCAGTTCATTGCATTGTTTTCTGCAGGGAAAATCGTGAGTCCTATAAATCCCAAAGCAGCCTTAGATCTTCGCGATTCTTTGGCAAAAACTATATACTCGCGATTATTTGACTGGCTTGTTAGCACAGTGAATTTGTCGATTGGACAAGACGCCAACTGCCACGCAGTAATTGGTGTCCTGGATATCTATGGATTTGAGAGCTTCAACGAAAATGATTTTGAACAGTTCTGCATCAACTTGGCAAATGAGAGACTACAACAACATTCACGTATGTATTCCTCTTCGAGAAGAAACAAAGCTGTGCTCTGCACGTTGAACAGCGAAAACCTTTTCCTCTGTCGAACTCCTCGACGTGAAGCCATCGCAGAAACAGCCTTAGCAGCGGCTCTCAACTCCATCCCTTCGTTTTGACTAGCTAATCTAAGAGACCCATGTACTTCCTTCTTGCTTTTCCTACCATTCAAAG
>JAKSDE010000329.1 GCA_022360235.1 Cytophagales bacterium | reverse complement strand
ATGCGGAGACTGAAGCAAGTGAGTGTTGGGAAATTTACAGGCTCGATGTAGTAGTAGCACCTACTCATAAGCCTGTTGTTCGTGAAGATAGAGAAGATAAAGTGTATAGAACAGTACGTGAAAAATTCAATGCTATTATCGAAGAGATCGTTACACTCACTAAGCAAGCACGACCTGTCTTGGTAGGAACTACTTCTGTAGAAATCTCTGAATTAGTGAGCAAGATGTTACGCTTAAGAAAAATTAAGCATCAGGTATTAAATGCTAAGCATCACCAAAAAGAAGCAGAGATCATCGCTGAAGCGGGTAAGGCAGGTACAGTTACCATTGCTACCAATATGGCGGGGAGAGGTACAGACATCAAGCTTACACCAGCATCTATAACAGCAGGAGGTTTAGCCATCATTGGTACAGAAAGACATGAGTCTAGAAGAGTAGATCGACAATTGCGCGGCCGGGCTGGAAGGCAAGGCGATGTCGGCTCTTCGCAATTCTTTGTTTCGTTAGAAGACAACTTAATGCGTTTATTCGGCTCTGATAGAATAGCGCGTATTATGGATAGAATGGGCTTGCAAGAAGGAGAAGTAATCCAGCATTCAATGATCACGAAGTCTATTGAAAGAGCCCAGAAGAAAGTAGAAGAGGATAATTTTGCCACGCGAAAGCGATTATTAGAATACGATGATGTGATGAACTCTCAAAGGGAAGTAATCTACAAAAGAAGAAGAAATGCGTTGCTAGGAGAAAGATTACAATTAGACATCATGAATATGTTTTACGATACAGTAGCAAGTAGGGTAATGAATACAAAAGAGGTTACTAATTATGAAGGATTTAAGTTGGAAATACTAGGTACTTTGGGGATAGAAAGTAGTGTGACCTCAAAAGAATTTGAGCAAACTGAAACAGAAGTTTTGATAGATAAGGTGTATCATGAGGTACTCACCTTCTATCAAAAGAAAAATCAAATAGTGAAAACACATGCTTGGCCTATTATTCAGCACATTCATAAAGACAGAGGCGCTGTCGTGAATAACATACTTATACCATTTTCTGACACTAAAAGGCAAGTAGGGATAACCGTAAATCTACAGCAATGTATAGAATCAGAGGGAAAGGAACTGATACGAGCGATGGAAAAAACTATCACGCTAGATTTTATCGACCAACACTGGAAAGAACATCTTCGAGAGTTAGATGACTTAAGACAGTCTGTCCAAAATGCTATTTATGAACAAAAAGACCCTTTACTCGTCTACAAGTTTGAGGCTTTTGAGCTTTTCAAACAATTCATCTACATAGTCAATCAAGAGAATAGTGCCTATTTGTTAAAAGCCCACCTCGCTGTACAACAACCTGGTGAAGTACAAGAAGCACATGCGTGGAAAGGACAGCAAAATGTTCATGAAAGCAAAAAGATAGCCAGGTCCTTACTCACTGGAGAGAAACCCGATGCAAAGCCAACTATGCAACCTATACGATCACAAAAGATTGCTAAAAGAAACGAACGTGTCACCGTAAAATACACTAATGGCGTTGTCAAACGAAATGTTAAGTTTAAAACCATCGAAGAAGATATTACTAACAATAAATGTGTCTTGATCGAAGAAGCATAGTTTTTAATAAAAAAATAATTTTTTTGGCCCAGCCATAAGTACTCCCTCCAGTAAGCGCCTACTAGAAGAAGTAAGAAAGCTGAAAGAATTGAGCAGGCCGCAAGTAACGCTGGAGAAACTGGCTCATGAGCTAAATCCTAAGATAAGAGGTTGGCTCAACTATTATGGAAAGTTTAGACGAGATAAAATGCAATGGGTTCTTTACCACCTCAATAGCCGACTAGTCCGCTGGTTACGGAAAAAGTACAAACGACTCAAGGCAAGCTGGAAAAAAGCCCAAGCCCTGCTAGAGAGAATCAGGCGGAAAATTCCCGATCTATTTTATCACTGGCGGGCAAGCCTTAGTCCCTCTGTTAGGATGATAAGAGCCGTGTGAGGCGTACGGCGGGCCCACCGCCATCTCATTTACAGCATGCAAAGAACGTTTTCGTT
>JAKSDE010000364.1 GCA_022360235.1 Cytophagales bacterium | reverse complement strand
GCTTTTTTCTGGCGTTTTGCAGGGCTTAGGGGTTGGGGAGTAGCTAGCTGGTAATGGCCACTATCATACAGCAGGGTCCCTTCTTTGCGTATGTCCACAAAGAAATAGTAATTGTCTCTAATCTTTTCATTGAAAAAGCTGATGCCATGGGCAATGATACGGACTTTGTTAATCTTTTTCTTCTCCTTAATGATATTTTCTATCTTTTTCCATCGCCAATTTTTGTCCGCATTCCTCTCATATCTGGTAACGACGAGAATGTCAAAATCACTCTTGTACTCGTAGGTAATTCCATCCTTGACATAGCGATCTTCGACCCATTTGCCGGTACTGTAGCTGCCAAACAGGATAATCATCTCCACAGAAAACACATAACAATTCTCAAGAATGACTTCTTTAATAAGGGCGAGTTCTTCTTGTTTCTTCTCCGGCAGATGGGAAAGCGATGTTTTCATGATTGATTAGACCTTTAGGGTTGAACATGTAGCTAACTTCTCTTATAGTCTTTGCAGCCTCCCTTTTGCATAGGCTTGATAAAAAAATTATTCACTTTTATTGTATATCAATTATCGTATTTATTTTTAACATTTCAAAATATTTTCTCAACCGCAGGCTAAGTTCTGAGTTCCGGGTTCCGAGTTCCGGGTTCCGGGTTCCGAGTTCCGAGTTCCGGGTTCCGAGTTCCGAGTTCCGGGTTCCGAGTTTTAGGTACTCTTCTTAGAAGGAGCGGGGTGGTAAAACAAGGTAGAACTCCACCATGTAATGGCCCACACTGTGTTGCCTTCTGAACTTCCTGATTCTATCCTTAAGCACCGTATTTGAATATAAGTGGGTAACAATGACTGAATTGAAGCAATTCCTGCCTCGTTTTCGACAGCCTCTCTGAACGCCATTTTTCAAAGGCAGATCTCTATAATTGATAGGGACTGCTATTTTTGGGCAAGGTTTTGGAGTGCCCTACAGGTTTTTCTTGCCAATATGGCTACGCTATAGATGAGTTTTTGTGAGCTAAGATCTTCATTTTAAGGGTAAAACACCGTATTGAATACTTGTTAAGGGTCGACTACTTAGAGGTCTTACTATCATATCTTGCGATCTCCGCTTCACACAACTCCTTCGTAAGCGCTGCTAAGACTTTTACCCTCCCAGCCAAGGATTCCAGTTCTTCTTGGGCGATGACATAATCCATATCATACCTCGAATCTATATATGCTTTTTGAAGCAAGGTGAAAAGACGTTCTTCTTCTTCCGTTGAACGAGGAAATGCAGGACTGATTTCAGCATTGACTTTACGGGCTAACGCACCTAATTCTTCAATATCATGGGTTTTAGGCCTGTAGTCGGTAAACACCAGTAAAAATGTGTCATAATAGCACTCAGTGGCTTGGTGAAGCTCAAAGGCTGCTTTAGTATAATCCTTTCTGCTAAAGGCATTCTCAAAGTCAATTAGAAAACTATTAGCTTTTCTAAACCAATACGTAAAGTATTTCTGTGCTTTTTTCTGGCGTTTTGCAGGGCTTAGGGGTTGGGGAGTAGCTAGCTGGTAATGGCCACTATCATACAGCAGGGTCCCTTCTTTGCGTATGTCCACAAAGAAATAGTAATTGTCTCTAATCTTTTCATTGAAAAAGCTG
>JAKSDE010000142.1 GCA_022360235.1 Cytophagales bacterium | reverse complement strand
GGCACCCACCAAGTATTCTTCACTTAAAATTGCGTTACTAAAGCTAGCTGTTTTATATAATTCTCGCCACTTAGCAATAGTATCAACTCTCTGTTCGCTTTGCCGATAGCAACAGCAGGTCCACATTATTGGCATTTAGTTTGCGGGCGACTAACTGGCTCTCAACCACCAACGGCCAGGCGTGGACAAGAGATAGAAGCCAAGAAGGGGTTGGAACTGTTGGAGCTGGGTGCAGCCATGCAAGGTGAGGTGCCTTACTCGCAAGTGGAATAATGCAACACCTTCGGCCCGTGGAGCGTGACATGTCTGAAGGGTGGGCCAGTGCCTGGTAGAGAACAGCGTTCACAGTCTACCAGAGCAAAAATATTGCAACAATTATAACACTGGTGCTGCTTTTCCCCCCCTTTTTTATGATGCTTGCCGCTCTAATCTTACGTAGCCAGGACACTTACCCTTGAACTGCATTAGTGAAGCGCCTAGCTCTGTGCAGTTTGATCCCAATTTCCCCGCGGCTGCGTGCGAGTATCCATGCATCTATGCGTGCGCTGTGATGTTTTGTAGCAGTGTCGGTGGAATTTGGTGGGGATGAGCTATGGTTGGCTTTGCCCGGACTTTGTACAGGTTCTTAGACTCGTGGCTGGCTCACTCCAGTCGTAGACAACGTCGATCTGCGGGTGCACAAAGATAATCTCTAGCAAATTAGTTGCGATTATTTGAATTGCTTGATCGTTTGCTGTTGACCTGAAGTGGCGGTGCTCGCTACGCTCGGGATTGCAACAGTACTATGCCGGCCAACACAGCTATCTTGCTGCAGAGCTGAATACTGCCTTCTGGAAAAGGAAACCGATTAAAGCCTGTACATCAAGTAACGTGCATTGGTAGTTCATATGGATGGCGAGTCTTCTAGTGCGCTACAGTTGCTTAGCGACAGACATCTTTGCCGATATCTCTACGTTGGCTCAGGATCACGCTTCACTAGGCAGCCTGTGTATTAGCCCGCTTGATTCAGTGTTCCGCATGATTTTATGTGCAGTGTTTTGGTCCCACTTGTAGTAGGGGCTTTTGGACAACGCCCATTAGCCTTCAGGTCCAGGCGCTGTGGACTGTAAGATAAAACCAGGCGGATCTGACACCAGAGCTCCCGCAAGCTTCTGATTACCTGTCATCGTAACGACGCTAAGGTGACATGGGGTTTACGATTTGTGCAGAGGCTTTCTCACTATTGGCTGAACGTTTTACTGCTTGCGCCGGTCGCTGCGGCTTAAATCAGTGGGCCGCCATTAACTTCCGCGCTCTGCGACATAGGCGGTTGAGAGAACGCCCACAAGTGAATGTATGCTCCCAATCTATCGCGACTACTTGGAATGGCTCTTATGGTTCTCCGCGGCTGTTTCTCAATAACCTGGGGATCTAGAACGCCTTGCACCTAGCCGACAACATTGTAACGCTCCATCCTCGGCTGCTTACAGTGCAAAAGGCATATGGGCATTTGCTTTTCACTCACCTGCATATCTCAATCATCTAGCTAGGCTATGTGGCTGTGCAATACTGTACGTGGACGCCGAGTAGCTTGGTCGAATCTGCGGACGCGCAGGTGACCGTTGAAATAAAACGGCGCTTCACCAGTTGAAGAGCATCCAGACATCGTTGCGAGGGTAGCCCGGCGGAGCTT
>JAKSDE010000070.1 GCA_022360235.1 Cytophagales bacterium | reverse complement strand
GGAAGGTTTGTTTATTCAACCTGAAGGTATTTATGTAGACCTTACTTTTGGAGGAGGAGGCCACAGCCAAGCTATTCTTGCACAATTAAAGGGGGGTAAGCTCTTTGCTTTTGACCAAGATCAAGACGCAATGCATAGAGCGCATCGTATTGAACAGGAGGCTTTTACTTTTATCAATGCCAATTTTAGATTTATGGAAAGGTTTCTTAAGTCGTATCGAATTACCCAGGTAGACGGTATCATCGCTGATCTTGGTGTTTCTTCTCATCAGTTGGAGACGGCGAGTCGTGGTTTTTCTACGCGCTTTAATGCAACACTCGATATGCGGATGGATCAAAAAAGCGATCTCCTAGCAAAGAAAGTGTTAAATAGTTATTCGATCGATCAGTTAGCACAACTTTTTAAAACTTATGGAGAAGTGAGACATGCTTATGCTTTGGCCAGGGCTATTGTAGTGGCTAGGGCTGATCAACCGATTGATACTGTTGATGAACTAAAGACTATCTTGAAAAAGTTCCCCCCCCAAGGAAGAGAATTCAAGTACTATGCACAAGTGTTTCAAGCCCTTCGCATTGAGGTGAATGATGAGTTGGCAGCGCTCAAAGAAATGCTTGTACAAAGTGCTAATAGCTTAAAAAAGAAGGGTAGATTGGTAGTGTTGGCTTATCATTCTTTGGAAGATCGGCTTGTGAAGAACTTTATTAATAAAGGTAATTTTGAAGGTGCTATACAAAAAGATCTTTATGGAAATTTAATACGTCCGCTGAAGCCTCTCTATAGAAAGCCCATCGTTCCTTCGAAAGAAGAAATACAGCGTAATAACAGAGCACGTAGTGCTAAATTAAGGGTGGGAGAGAAAATTTGATGTAATAAGCTTTCTATCAATGGATATTATAAGTTGCCCCTTAACAAGTATTAAATACTGTGTTTTACACTTAAAATGACTATCTTAGCTCACAAAAACTCATGTATAGCGTAGCAATATTGGCAAGAAAACCCTTTATGGCACTACAAAACCTTGCAAAAAATAGCATACCCTATCAATCCTTTAGATGAGCAGGGTATCATTATTTCATAGAGATCCGCCTTTGAAAAATGACGTTCAGAGGGGCGGTAGAAAACGAGGCAGGAATTGCTTTCATTCAGTCATGGTTTACCCGCTTATATTCAAATACGGTGCTTAAGGAGGTCTATCGAGCAACTTTTTGATGGGGAAAGGCGTGTTTTCTACAGTCCCCTATCGGAACCTGGAACTCGGAACCCGGAACTAAAAAAATAGCACCATCGAGCGTTATGAAGGGCCGACTATAATAACTTGTCTTCAAATTTTGACCTGCGAAAACAGATGAAATCCATTCTTATTATACAAACTGCCTTTATTGGCGATGTGATCCTCGCTACATGTCTTATAGAAAAGCTTCATAACCATTTTCCTCAAGCAAAGATTAGCTTTCTTTTACGCAAAGGGAATGAAGATTTATTAAGGAACCATCCTCATCTCGATGAAATCCTGATCTGGAATAAAAAGCAGCAAAAATTTCGGAATCTATGGAAGATCATCAGGCAGGTAAGAAGACAAAAGTATGACTGCGTAGTCAACCTGCAACGCTTTGCTGCTACAGGACTCATTACCTCTCTATCAGGGGCCCCATGCAAAATAGGATTTGATAAGAATCCCTTCTCTTTTCTCTTTACACAGAGCATAAAGTATGTCATAGGGAATGGCAAGCACGAAATCGATCGTAACCTCGAATTAATTAGCACTTTTACAGATAATAAACGCATACTACCTAAACTATATCCTTCGAAGAGGGACGATACAAGTGTTAGAAAATACAAAGAGAAACCCTATGTATGTATTGCGCCAGCGTCCTTATGGTTTACCAAGACATTTCCCGTTGAGCAATGGGTAGCATTAATCAAACAGTTAAACGAGAAGTTTGTCATCTACCTCATTGGTGGCGTTGCTGATCAGGCGGTAACCCAAAAAATCATGACTGCCTACCACCCAGGCAAAATGATTGACTTGGCTGGCAAACTCAGTTTTCTTGAATCAGCTGCTTTAATGAAAGATGCCCACATGAATTATGTGAATGATTCAGCACCTTTACATATAGCGTCTGCGATGAACGCTCCTGTAACAGCTGTTTTCTGTTCTACTGTACCAGCATTTGGCTTTGGTCCTTTATCGGAGAAAGCATACATTTGGGAAACATCTGAGAAGCTCCCCTGTCGACCTTGTGGCCTATACGGTCGAAAAGCTTGTCCTTTAGGTACTTTTGCCTGTGCTTACACTATAACGGTAAAAGCTTAAGCTAACAAAAAGGTAAGCTAGCAGCGTTACTTGCACTATTCGACTGACTCTCTTAAATTTACATGCAGTAACAGAGAAAAAACCTAGGAGCCTATTGCTCCATAGAGTAGGAAAGTGATGACAACAAGGGGAAAGTAAATTAGACAACAAAAGCACATTTTCTCAAACCTTATAAAACAAACAAACTATGCGTTTACAAATCAATGACAAAGCACCCAACTTTACAGGGAAAGATCAAGAAGACAAAGAGATGAGCCTCGCTGACTTTGCAGGTAAAAAATTAGTACTCTACTTCTATCCGAAAGACAATACACCCGGCTGTACTGCCCAAGCTTGTAATCTGAGAGATCATTATGAAGCGTTACGAAAAGCAGGCTATGAAGTGGTAGGCATTAGTACTGATTCTGCAAAATCTCATCAGAAATTCATTGAAAAACAGCAGCTACCTTTCCGGTTAGTTGCAGATGAAGACCATGCTATCCATGACAAATATGGTACTTGGGTAGAGAAGTCTATGTATGGGAAAAAGTACTGGGGAACAGCAAGAACAACTTTTATCATTGATGAGGCAGGTAGGGTTGAAAAAATTATCGATAAGGTGAAAACAAAAGACCATATTTCTCAAATTTTGAATTAACTTTTTTAAAATTTAGATGCCTGGTCAACCGAATATTCTTGAACTTCAAAAAATTGCTTCCCAAGTCAGAAGAGATATTGTTAGGATGGTACATGGTGCCCAGTCGGGTCATCCAGGAGGCTCCCTGGGATGTACGGAATTTTTCGTAGCGATGTACTTTCATATTTTAAGACACCAGGCTGATTTCAATATAGATGGAAAAGGTGAAGACCTGTTTTTCCTTTCTAATGGTCATATCACGCCGATTTGGTATAGTGTACTAGCACGAAGTGGTTATTTTGATAGGTCCGAGCTGAGTACTTTCCGGAAAATTAATTCCCGACTACAAGGGCATCCAGCTACAGAAAAAGCGTTGCCAGGTATAAGAATAGCTTCAGGCTCTTTAGGACAAGGGTTATCTGTCGCTATAGGAGCTGCATTAACTAAAAAGCGCAATAAAGATCCCTATCTCGTTTATGTATTGATGGGAGATGGTGAGCAACAAGAAGGGCAAATCTGGGAGGCAGCTATGTTTGCTGCACACCATAGGGTAGATAACCTCATCGCTACTATCGACTATAATGGCCAACAAATCGATGGACGTGTTGATGAAGTAATGTCTCTAAAAAATTTAGCAGCAAAATGGCAAGCTTTTGGTTGGGAAGTAATAGAAAGTGATGGGAATAACTTGGAAGAAATTATTAGTCAAGTAAAATATGCTCAAACCATCACAGGAAAAGCAAAGCCCATCATCAATATTATGAAGACAGTGATGGGCAAAGGGGTAGACTTTATGGAAGGAGCGCACAAATGGCATGGCATTTCCCCGACTGATGAAGAATTAGAAAAAGCACTCTTACAGTTGGAAGAAACACTTGGAGATTATTAATCAGCCCCTTGTAGTAAGAAATGTAGGGTTACTGCATCAACAATGTTATCCAATAAAGCTATTATTTTCTGTGGACCTTCTGGCGCTGGTAAAACTACCATTGCAAAATATCTTCTTGAGAATAACCCTAGGCTGCGCTTTTCTATCTCTGCATGTACGCGTCCTGTAAGAAAGAACGAGAGCGCAGGAAGGGATTATTATTTTTTATCTAAACAGGAATTTAAAGAAAAGATAGCTAACAATGAATTTATAGAATGGGAGGAGGTTTATGAAGGGAGTTATTACGGCACACTCAAGTCGGAAATAGAAAGTATATGGGCTGAGAATAAAATAGCTATTTTTGATGTAGATGTAAAAGGGGGCTTAAGACTTAAGAATTACTTTCAGCATCATGCATTAGCAATCTATGTAAAGGTTCCTCATCTTAATTTACTAACAAAGCGTCTTCTAAAAAGAAATACGGATACGGAGCAAAGTATTAAGCAGAGAATAGCAAAGGCAAAATATGAAGCTAGTTTTGAAAATCAGTTTGATGCAACGTTGCTCAATGACAAGATGAAGGTCACCTTAGCAAAGGCACAGCAATTGGTAGATGTTTTTTTACAAACTTGACCAGGAAATAAGTAAGTTCCGAGTTCTGAGTTCCGAGTTGTGTGTCCAGCAAAGGCTGGTATTTTCAGCAGGAGATAGACCTGCCAGGTTAAAAGTCCAAAACCTGTAGCTTGGGTAGCAGCATGGCCAGAAAGCAAGAGGTTGAAGCCTACCGACCAACTCACCTCAGGGTGAGGCGAAGTATTAGGTCGTAG
>JAKSDE010000312.1 GCA_022360235.1 Cytophagales bacterium | reverse complement strand
GAACTTCTAGGCGATACGCTCGCTAAGATTGCTTATGAAAAAGCAGGGATTATAAAACAAAGAGTTCCTGTGGTTATTGGTAGGCATCATCCCGAAACAGCCCCTGTTTTTGAAAAAGTAGCTAATGAAAAGAATGCTCCCCTCCAATTTGCTTCAAAGAATTATAAAATTCAGTTAGTAGATAAACGTAATGAAGGGTTGATAGTCAGTGTAACGAAAAATGACACGCAATGGCCTGAAGTACTCACCTTTAACTTAGGGGGGCTTTATCAACTTGAAAATATCCCTACCGTACTAAATACTATTGATGTATTGGTAGAAAAGGGATTGGCTATTCATGAACATCAGGTGTATAAAGGGTTGAAGCATATTCAACAATTCACTGGCTTGCGTGGAAGATGGGAAGTGCTAGCACAACGCCCTATGGTTATCTGCGATGTATGTCATAATGAAGCAGGTGTCCAGCATGCCATCCAACAGCTGAAAACGTTAGATTATGACCACTTACACATCGTTTGGGGAATGATGAAAGACAAAGAGACGAAAGCAGTATTAAAACTTTTACCGCGCAAAGCACATTATTACTTTTGCGAAGCAGACGTTCCAAGGGCAATGCCTACTAAAAAGTTAGCTAAGGAGGCCACTGACGTAGGGCTACAAGGAAAAGTCGTTGGTAACGTAAAAGAAGCTTTGCAGCAAGCACGAAACAATGCAGGGGAACGAGATGTAATTTTTGTAGGTGGAAGTATATTTGTAGTAGCAGAAGTGCTATAATTGTATATTTTAGCTTGATACGCCTACACTTTTAAAATTTACGTGCATAAAACACGACATAGCTAGTCGACCCTTAACAAGTATTCAATACTGTGTTTTTACACTTAAAATAACTAGCTTAGCTCACAAAAACTTATGTATAGCGTAGCAATATTGGCAAGAAAACCTTTAGGGCACTACAAAACCTGGAAAAAAATAGATAGATCCGCCTTTGAAAAATGGCGTTAAGAGGAGCTGTAGAAAACTAGGCAGGAATTGCTTCAATTCAGAGACTGTTGCAAAACTAGGTTACTCCCCTGCTTTACAGGCTATAGGGGAGGATTATGATACTTTTTACAACAGTCTGATTCAGTCATTGTTTACCCGCTTATAGTCATAAGGTGCTCAAGGAGGTCTAACGAGCAACTCTTGAGGGGGAAAGGTGTATTTTCTACAGTCTCCTATCGGAACTCGGAACTAAGAACTCAGAACTAAAAAAATAGAACCATTGAGCGTTATTAAGGGGCAACTAAGTAATGAAAGGCCTTTCTGTTAAGAGAGACGTGTTCATTCTAACAGGAATACAAGATAAATTACAGACTTTAAGCTACCTAAAGACATGGCATTGCGCGTTGCAACGAGTAATAAGCATAAATTAAGCATTTGGATGGGAGGACAGCCTCCCTTAAAAGCTGCTAGTTATGGTAAACTGATGATGTGGTTTTTTCTGCTTTCTGATGCATTTACTTTTGGTGCTTTTCTTATCTCCTACGGTCTGATTCGATTTAGGCACTCCGCTTTTGTAGGATCTGCAAAAGACTTTGTAGCTTCCCAAGAATACTGGCCTATCCCTGAAATGGTTTTTGACGCAATACCTTTTTTCCATGGCCTTCATTTGCCACTCGTTTTTGTAGGGATTATGACTTTTGTGCTCATCTTGAGTAGCGTAACCATGGTTTTAGCAGTGGAGGCAGGTCATAGGATGGATAGGATGGATGTTCAAAAATGGATGCTATGGACAATTTTGGGAGGTATTATCTTCTTGGGTTGCCAAGCGTGGGAATGGACACACTTTATCCAGGGAACAGAGCAAGGCTCCTTCATCAAAACTTTAGTCAATGGAAAATGGGGTGAAAAGTATATCTTTGGTGCTAATCTCTCTATCAATGAGTATGGTCCACCCGCTTTTGCAGCTCTATTCTTTTTTATCACAGGTTTTCATGGTGCCCATGTATTGAGTGGTGTTATTTTAAATATTGTCATACTCTACAATACAGTGGTAGGCGTATATGAGAAGGGAGGTCATTATGAGATGGTAGAAAAGGTAGGCCTTTATTGGCACTTTGTAGATTTGGTGTGGGTGTTTGTGTTTACCTTTTTCTATTTAATATAAGAACGAAATTAGTTTGTCGTTGTGGTTATAAACCTAGAAAACCTATTTAATTTTGTAAACATGAACGTAGTGCTATGAGTGATCAAAGGAGGAAGGTAGTTGCACAACCAGTAGACACAGGCAAGATTAAAAAACTATGGCGTATTGCCCTTATCCTTGGTGTTGTAACCGTCACCGAATTCCTGTTTGCCGTCATGTTGCCTAGAGGCTTATGGTTGATTATTCTATTTGTAACACTTACGCTTGTCAAAGCTTTCTATATTGTTTCTGAGTTTATGCATCTTAAATACGAAGCTAAGATACTCATAGGGTCGATTTTAATTCCTCTAATCTTTTTAGTGTGGCTTGTAATTGCCCTTTTAGTTGAAGGGAATACTATACTAGAGATGCTTAACTTTACACAAGCTAACGTATAAATAAATTGTAAGGCTGTAAGTTATCTATGAAAATCCTCTCCAAGGTTGTTTTACTAGTCCTTCTGTTCCTTCTCCCCATCTTATTCTATCTGTTCTTGCAATTTTTTGGCGAAAATCAATATACATTACCGATATACTATCAAGATAATATCAATAAAGAACTGCCTAATAGTGATTTCCAGGATAGCCAATACACGATACCTGACTTTTCTCTCAAAGATTTGCAAGGAAACGTTAAAGATCAAAGTTTACTAGAGGGGCATATTACTTTAGTCTGTTTTGCCAATGGTTCTAACACTCTTGCTATGATTTTTGATGATTTATTAAAAATCAGCCAGGCATTTAAAGATGAAAAAAAGTTACAGCTATTCATTATTGCCTCTGAAGAGGATAGTTTAGGAGAGATGTTTATGTCCTTCTCTAAATACTATTTAACAGACAATCATCCGTGGCTCTTTCTCCAAGGCTCGTCTCAGGCTATAGCTGACTTAGCTAGCTGTAGCTGCATGCTGGAAGTAGGTATACATAGCCCTTTTCTTGTTTTAGTAGATTCGCTGAAAAGAATGAGGGGCTATTATACAACTTGGGGGGAAAGGGCAATGAAACAGCTAAAGACAGAACTTTACATTTTAATTTCTGCCTCGTTTTCTCCAGCCCCTCTGAACGCCATTTTTCAAAGGCGGACCTATCTATTTTTGCACAGTCATTTTAAGTGTGCGACACGAGGCGCCATTAGGAGAGCGCTCATAGAACGAGATAGGGCCGCGTCTATGCCCTATTGCCAACTGGACGGTGCGAAGCGGGTAACTGCTTGGTGCGAAGCGTCCAGTAAAGCCCAACCAAAATAGTGAGATGGCACCCAATGGCGGCAAG
>JAKSDE010000053.1 GCA_022360235.1 Cytophagales bacterium | reverse complement strand
TTTAAGAGTCATTCTTTATTCTTTCAATTCTTCAGGACATCTTTTGTAGCAATACTTCAATTATTTTTAGATAGATTTTTCATTGATATATCAACACCTGTGTACTGGCACTAGTGAGACCTACATAGGCTCACAGCCTGCTACACCAGGTGGGGGTTTTGTATACTATGGGCTTACACATTACACTAGAGTTCCAACCCTTCCAACAGCTGCGCAAGTGCACGCAGCTTATCAGAACTTAGCACAGCTTTCATGCTTTAGTATTATCGAACAACTTGAGGTGACAAAGATCAATGATGGCAGACGCAGGAGCTGGTGACTAGTGTGCAGCGCTGAGTGCAGATGAAGATGCCTTTGGCTGCCTCTTTGCCAATGCAACACCAAGTTGCTAATTCCAAAGGGCAAATTTCAGTAACAAAGTACATGCATACTATGAATCAGCACTATCTGGTAGTTGTGCAATCAGCAATGACACTCTCTGCCACAGCCAGTGACAGAACATTGTTCTTACTGCACACTGTGTAGCTAGGCTTCAAATGCAGCTAGTGCTGCAATCAACACTGCCCACTGGACCTGGAAAGCACCGGGTATGCACGCGACAAGAATGTCTCACTTCACACGCAAGAATCTAGATGTGTGTAGCACGGAGAACCACAGTCCCACTGTATCGCATGCTTCCAACCCCGCCAAAGAGAACAGTGCCCATTACCAGACAACATCATTCATCAGCACAGCAAGAAGCACGTGCTCTTCTGCTGTCCATAATAGCACCCTCGTAGTGCCCCCTTTGCATCCTCTGAATGCTAGTATGCAGGCCAACAATGCACGCTCCACTGTTTGTACTGATCTGTGCACCCCAGGTGTGATACCTGCCACCCTATGACACTTCCGATGAGCTCCCTGTGGGTATGTCTTTCACATTCGGCTTCCAAAGTACATAAGACATGGTTAAGAGTATGCATTACAGACAATGGTAGTTGCTTAGCCCTTGCAGGAGCTTCCACGCCGTTTTGCTACAGTGGTGGGTGGCAGCTTGCAACATACATGCGGGCAGATGTAGGAAACATACAAGTCATGTGCCGTTCATCTTGAAGACAGATCCAATGGAACATCAACCTTAGCGTTACCTGCTTATCGCAACCCCATCATTGTGCCAAAGCCTTGGGATGCTCTTTTGGTCTGCTGATGATTGCGCAGTGCTGCTGGCCACCACGCAGCTAGAGCAACCGTGGACTGTCCTACCGGTTGAGTGACGCATAGCATCCCAAGCAAGCAAACTAG
>JAKSDE010000332.1 GCA_022360235.1 Cytophagales bacterium | reverse complement strand
TGCGGTGTTTCCCGCGTGTAGTCGCTTGGTGCCGCTCTGTGCTGGTGCATGCGTACGTCCACGACTATGGCTAGCCAACCTTGGGGTCACAATGCGCTCAAACATCAAACTCAAGCATATCTGCTCTAGCGAATAGTATAGCGTGAATGCCTGGAGTAATTTAGCGTTATGTTCGGTGTTCTGACTCGGGTTTCCTTGAACATTGCTCGCCGCAGCATCTGCCTGGTATCGTCCTGCAGGCAACGAGCCATGAGTGACTACAAGAAGAAGTTCAAGGAAGCAAGAGATAGGAAAAGCTAGGCACTGGTACGTCGTGATTCTGTAAGTAGTGTACTCCATCGCTGGAGCGTGCTGAATGTACGGCATTAGTGCTCAGCCGAGCTGCGCAGCAGGTGCTAGGGCGGCAGGCCCCCAGAACCACAATGTCCTTGACAGACATGGCGAGCAACGCTAGCGGGACGGTTCATCCCGCTGTAGGAGCTTGCCGTTCTCACCGCCAATGCAGCAATGCAGCTCGTTTATCTTTGCAGTTGTCGGGCGCCAAACGACATGCACTTAAGCCCACATGTGTGTACGGTGGCAGAAGTGTGTACGGTGGCAGAAGTGTGTACGGTGGCAGCTCTCCAGGCAAGCTATACCTCTCACATCGTGTTGTGGTACACTTTGTCGGGTCAGCAGTCGCGTCTAACAGGCAGAAGTTTTCCGGATTAGGTGGTTCGATTCTGCACCTGCTGTGCCAGCGTATCCAGTAGAACAACTACTGTCGGTAGATGTCGTCTACGGACTATACCCGGTCTGCCTAGCACAATTGCACTACAACTCTTTATAACCCACTTCTCTTCTGTTTGTTCGTATGCCTTAGTTTGCAAACATGGGGTAGTGGCTGCGCAGTAACGATCTCAGCTAGCCTGCAATACACTACAGCAACATCGTCATCAGCTAGCCAAATCCAACATTCTGCACTTCGAGTGCTAAAGTGTTCCCTTTGGCAAGATAATCAGCCAACGTAGCGCCTTGGGAAGGGCATGGAAGACCCTTGTGGCAAACCCCGTCCTTCCATACGTGCTTCCATGCATCCAGCCATTCGTGCATCTGTCCATTCGTGCATCCATCCATTCCTGCATCCTTCTGTTCCTGCCTCCATCCACCCATCCATCCATCTAGCCATCCGTCCATCTACCCGTGCATCCATCCATATATCCATCCAACCAGCCAGCCAGCCATCCATCAACGACAATCCCTGCTAGCGGAAACTTAGCGCC
>JAKSDE010000054.1 GCA_022360235.1 Cytophagales bacterium | reverse complement strand
CTACGTGCAGGGGGGTCCAAGCATCATTATCTGTTGCGTTTACCTCTGCGCCCTTTTCTAAAAGTAAGTTTGCTACCTCTTTCTGACCCTTCTCTGCTGTTACGTGCAAGGGTGTATTACCATTCTTATCTGTTGCATCGATAAGTAGTTCCTTTACTTCCTCTTCTGGGACGCTACGTAGGATGCGTTTCACCTTTTCACAGTTGTTTTGCGTTATGGCATGAAAGAATTCTGCTTTCAGTTGCTCATTGCTTTGGCTTACTAAGAACGCGACTGGATCGTTATTCATAGGCTTTTTCGTACAACTTAATACTAGAATGAATGGTAATACTATTTTGGGTAAGCTTATTTTCATTTTACTTTCTGAGACTGTTGCAAAACGCATCAAAATCCGCTCATATAGCCTATAAAGAAGGGAGATACCCTAGTTTTGCAAAGGTCTCTTTCTGTTTTTATTCGTAACTATCATGCAATATAATTAACAAATATATAAATTTAAAATATACTTAATAGCATATACTATATTTATTATTGAGCTAGTCTTTTTCCGTTGGTTGCTGTGAAAATGGGTTTACTCCTGCAAGTGCAAGCATTAGTAGCTATTGCAGGGAATGTGTAGAAAAGTGCCTCTCCAATGAAATGGGGATTAGAAGAAACTTCTCACTCGCTATGATGAAAAGTTTGCCTGCCCGGCTTACTTAGTCGACCCTGAAGTGTTCCCCAAATCATTGATTTGATTGAATTAGCTGTGTTTTTTGCTAAAAAATGAGTAATTGAAGGCAACAAAAATTGCCAGGAACAGCGGGGTACAGCTACAAAAACTGGCAAATAATGACGCCTAAAAATCATGAAGCCCCAACGCATTAACAACCTGCCAGAAAACTTGTTGGCCCCTAGAATTTCAAGCCTTATTGATCCTAAAACCCCTTGAAGGTCCTAGCAGACCAAATAGACTGCCTTTGAAAAAGAGCTTGACAGCTTCTACTCCAAAGGCAAGGGGCAGCCCCACGCTGTGCTGAGTTGGTAACTCAGCACTTCTAATCCAACCCTCCTATTTCCCCCTATCTTTTGTTGGATAAACTCCTAACGGAATAGCTTTTTTGGCTGGTTGTCCTGCCGCCCAAATTGCTACTGCTTGTTCCTACTGTTGCTTGCTCCCAGCTTGTTGAAAATAGCGAGCAT
>JAKSDE010000055.1 GCA_022360235.1 Cytophagales bacterium | reverse complement strand
TGCTAGCTAAGGAGGCATCGATTAACGAAAAAGGAGGGGAAAAAGAGCAGACGCCTTTGCACTTAGCAGCGCAAGAGGGTAAAACAGCGGTAGTAGAAATCCTTTTGAGGGAGGGAGCAGATAAAGAGCTAAGAGATAGAGATGAACATACCCCTTTGGAGTTAGCCCAGCTAAATAGTCACGGAGAAGTAGTAAAACGCTTAGAAGCAAGCACACAACCCAAGGTAGCGTTACAACCTGAAACACAAATGGAAGAAAGCACACAATCCAGGGAAGTGTTACAACTTGAAACTCAAATAGAGAGAGCTTCAAAAAAAGCGAAGTATGACTAATTAATTATATAAACAAAAAATCTTATTGCTATGAAAATCACTTATGAATCAGGGAAGTTTCTTTTTCTAGCTAGCCACAAAATAGGTTTAAAACTATGCTTATTGCTATTGTTGGTATGCTGTTCAAAAAGGAAGATAGCGTTGTATGAAGAACAACAAGTAGAAATAACTGAAAATGAAAAAAAGCGTAAGCGTAACGCTTTCATTGAGAGCGTGGAGAGGGGTGATGTTGCCAGCGTGGAGGCCATGCTAGAGGCAGGTGAAATTAGGGTAGCTAAACCGCTAGATGAAATTACGAAGATTACTCCTTTACACGTGGCAGCTGAGCAAGGCGACAGTGCCATAGTAGCGCTGCTCCTCGCGCGAGGAGCCGATGTAAAAGCAAAAGATAGGAGTAGTAAGACAACGCCTTTGGATAAGGCCATTGAAAAGGGTCACCAAGCAGTAGTAGTCCTCCTTTTAAGTAAACTTTTAGCGAGGGGAGAACCTATCAATAATATACAAGGTGCTAATAATCAGCCTCTTTTACATCTAGCAGCGGCAGCTGGCCACCAAGAGGTAGTCACCCTTCTTGTAGGGCAAGGAGCGGACAAAGATAGAAAAGACAATTCTGGTCAAACCGCCCTGCACAGGGCCGCAGCATGTAATAGGAAAGAGGTAGTCACCCTGCTGCTCGATAAGGGGGCCCATATAGAGGAAAAAGACACCCAGGGGAAAACCGCCCTGCACCTAGCAGCCAGAGGTGGTCACAAAGCGATAGTAACCCTACTGCTGTGCAGGGGTGCTGATATTCACGCAGTAGACAAGGAGGGAAAAACCGCCCTGCACAGGGCCGCAGGGGAGGGTCACGAAGAGGTAGTAACCCTATTGTTAGATAAGGGGGGACATATAGAAGAAAAAGACACCCAAGGTCAAACCGCCCTGCACTTGGCAGTTAGAGGGGGTCACACAGCGGTAGTAGTCCTGCTGCTGGGCAGGAGTGCTGATATTCACGCAGTAGACAAGGAGGGACAAGCCGCTATCCACGCAGTAGGCAAGGAGGGGCAAACCGCCTTGCACTTGGCAGCCAGAGGTGGTCATACAGCGGTAGTAGCCCTGCTTCTAAGGGAAGGAGCGGAGATTAATGAAGAAGATAAGTATAAACAGACTCCTTTACATAGAGCCATTATAGAGGGACATAAGGAAGTAGTAGAACTTCTTTTAGAGCGGCTAGCTATGTCTAATAAATGGGCTATAAACGCAATAAAAGATGTTCATGGTAAAACATTCTTGCACTATGCAGCCGAGAAAGGTTATCAAGAGATAGCGGCCTTCCTTATAGAGAGGCAGGCAGACGTAGATGAGCCCGATAATGGGGGTCAAGCGCCGCTGCACCTAGCCGCTAGTAAGGGTCATAGGGAGGTAGTAACCCTGCTTTTAGCAAAGAATGCAGGGATAGATGCCGAAGATAGTGAGCGTTCTACCCCCTTGCACCTTGCCTCCACCCATGGGCATAAGGAGGTAGTAGCCTTGCTTTTGGATGGAGGAGCACGAGACGTACAGGACAATAGGGGTTACATGCCCTTTCACTTAGCTGTCAGCAAGGGGTACCAAAAAGTAGTAGAAGTTTTTGTGGAAAAAGGAAGGGTATCAGACCTCCTTAACGCAAGCACTAATACAGGTCAATACCCCTTGCACCTGGCAGTGAAGGAAAAACATGGAGAGGTAGTAAGGTACCTTTTGGAGCAGGGGGTAGATAAAGAGGTAAAAGATAATGCTGCCCAAACCCCTTTACATATAGCAGCGAGCGAAGGACACAGCGCCATCGTCACCCTTCTTCTTGAGAAAGGCGCAGCTATAGAGGTAACAGATGCCACAGGTAGTACACCCCTGCATGAGGCAGCGAGAAAAGGACATAAGGAGATAGTAAAATTATTGGTAGATCATGGCGCGACGATAGAAGTAGAAGATAATGAGTGTAAGACACCCTTAGAACTTGCATCTGAGAGGGGGCATAGAAGTATAGTGGTCTTTCTTTTCATTGAATTATTAAAAAGATATAATGTGGAGAGCAAAGAAAATCTTAAAAGAGTTATAGATTGTATACTAAAAGCAGGTAAAATTTTAGCGTATGTAAAAGATTCAAAGGACTATAATGGTTCTACTGTCCTGCACTGGGCAGCTTTACTTGGCCAGAAAGAGGTAGTAAGTCTTTTGTTGGAGCACGGCGCAGCGATAAACGCAACAGATAATGCAGGTAAGACTCCGTTGCACTTAGCAGTTGCTCGGGGTCACTGGCAAGTAGTAGAAGAGCTTCTTTTAAGGGTATCAGTAAAACTCCTTCCTAAGGATGAGGGAGTAAAAGTATATCTTAAACTTAAAAAGGGCGCTGATGTAAATGTAAAAGACCACGCTGGTCGCACCGCCCTGCACTTAGCAGCCGCAAGGGGAGACATAGCAGTAGTCACCCAGTTGTTGGAGGCGGGCGCAGAGATCAACGCAGCAGACGAGGAGGGAAAAACCGCCCTGCGCTGGGTAGGTGAAAGAGGAAACATAGCGCTAGTCACGCAGTTGTTGAAGGGGGGTGCTGATATTGACGCAAAAGACAAAACTGGTAAAACCACGCTGCATTGGGCACTTAAAAGGGGATCCGACGAGTTAGTCACCCTGCTGCTTGATGATGAGTGGGGCGCTAATATTAATGCAGCAGACAAGAGGGGTCAAACTGCCCTGCACTGGGCAGCAGAGAATGGTAATATTGAATTAGCCACCGAGTTGCTGGGCAGGGGCGCTGATACTAACGCAAGAGACAAGTTTGGTCGCACCGCCCTGCACTGGGCACTTGAAATGGGACACAATGAGTTAGTCCCGCAGTTGTTGAAGTGGGGCGCTGATACTAACGCAAGAGACAATTCTGGTCGTACCGCCCTTCACTGGGCAGCCTCAGTCTGGAGGAATAGTAAAGAAGTAGTCACCCTGCTGCTAGATAAAGGCGCACAGGTGGAGGAAAAAGACACTGAGGGGAAAACCGCCCTGCACTGGGCCGCAGAGGAGGGTCACGAAGAGGTAGTCACCCTGCTGCTCGATAATGGGGCCCATATAGAGGAAAAAGACACCCAGGGGAAAACCGCCCTGCACGGGGCCGCCATAAATGGTAAGACTGAAGTAGTCACCCTGCTGCTCGATAAGGGGGCCCATATAGAGGAAAAAGACCAGGATGGTCAAACCGCCCTGCACGGGGCCGCCATAAATGGTAAGACTGAAGTAGTCACCCTGCTGCTCG
>JAKSDE010000056.1 GCA_022360235.1 Cytophagales bacterium | reverse complement strand
GTTCCCTAGTACTAGTCTCCCCACGCACCCACCCAGACTCCAGTCCCTTACCCACGCCCACTGAGAACAACTTTCACCACAGTGCACACCATATCACCTACCATAGTGGGCAGCAGACGGCCAACCAGATAGCCAAGAGTAGTGCCCACCAACCCCACATAGCCGGGTCCAAGCCAATTGCAAGGGTCAGTTTCCCTCACGTGTCTTCGCACGTGCCGTTGCACGTGTCTCAGCACGTGTCCTCCCATCACAGCCCTGGCGAGGAGTGGAAACGACCGCTCCCAGCTGGTGGCAGCCGCAACCGGCTGGTAAATCCCCCCGTCTCTCCCACCACCGATGCTTTCCAGACGGCACACGTGCTTACGCTGCTGGTGGAGCCCCCTGCGAAGCTGTCCGGCACCGCTCTCCTGGGCGCCGGGTGGCTGCCGCCGCCCATCTTGCGCAGATTCCCAGAAGCTGCCCCGGTGGTGCTCAACGTGCTGCAGCGAGCTGTGGGTCGCGGACAGGCCAAGGGGCTACGGCTGCTGACGCACACAGGGTTTGCGGTGGTGGTGGGAGTGGTACTTGCTCTTGTGGAAGTGGGCGTGGACAGGGGAGACTTGCGGCTGCTGGGAGTGGCAGCGGAGGTTGCAGAGATGGTTGCTGTGAGGCGTACAGCGCCGGGTATGGCCTAGAGATACCGGTGCGGGATGGAGAAGGCAGGGTTTTGCTCTCTCACTGGAGGTGGCTGGCGGATGTAGGGCTGCGGGGGTTGCTGTCGTTCTTTTGGTGTGATCGAAACTACCTTCGATGGCGTAGCTGGGCAAGATTCGACGCATCGATCTGAGCATCTTTTGGAGTGGGGACGAATTGGCTGGTGCTGGAGATGTAGCCAAGTTCTACACGTGACCTTTTGTCTTGATGCAGTGCAGGCGTAGCACACATAGCGCGGACGTGGTTTGCGTCTGTTGTACCAGCTATAGCTACGCGCAAACGTCTATTAAAGTCAGACACGAAGTTGCTTAGTGCAAGCTATAGACAGCAAGCTATGGTGCATTCCCAACTCAAATGCCTGTTGTGCCCAATCCACATTTCAATTCAGTTAAGTTCAATTCTGCCCGCCCCTTGCAGCAGCACGCCAAGTGCAGGTCTGCAAGCATGGTGAAAGCAACTGCTTTGCTGGCGTGGATTACAACGTGGTCCTCCTTGCCCTGCCAACCCTAAACTCCTCCCTATGAGTTCTTTAGCCAAGAGCGTTGCAGTACCCACCCCCCTCTATCGCTACACACAGCCTCTACAAGCAATATATGAGAACAATACAAACCACTCCTATAATAGCTCTCATACTTCAATACTTCGTAGTTGGTATTGCTAAAATGATGTCCCTGACGGGATGGTCACCTAACTTCGTTGGTCTGGAGCGACGTTGACTAGCAGCGACATTTCGGTTCATTCCAGTAGCACCCAGTGCGGTGAATTATCGGCATTTAATTGAGATCATTAGCGTTTGGTGTCGTTGAATACTCGCTACAAGATCGTTATTATCTTCAGTACCTGATAATATCTTACTGCCCACCCAAGCCACCAGTCCCAGCCATCTTCCCCACCCCACCTCCTCAGACGGTGCAACCCACGCGTTGGAATACGTCAGCGACTACCTCTCGCCACTGCACATCTGGCACTCCACGCGCCTGTGGACTACCATCCACACCACTGCCACCACCCGACACCGTCTCCCGACCCTTGACCCCACAACCCTGGCCCCCCTTCCCGCCAGTCTCACCTAGCTTCTTCTCAGCTACCAATCCACCGCCGAAGCCGGCAGCTACCCACCCAGCCCGAAATCCCCTCACCGTAGCCCCTCCAAACGCTCCTCCACTCCGTCTGCCACGTCACCTTCCCGCCAC
>JAKSDE010000076.1 GCA_022360235.1 Cytophagales bacterium | reverse complement strand
TTATGAGAATAGAGGCCTTAAACGTGATAAAATCTTGTACATGTGTTTTTAAGTAATCCTGGAAAGCCGTAGAACCCACCTTACGCGCATAACTATCAGGATCTTCTTTATCAGGCAGTAGCACTGTTTTTACATTCAGTCCTTTTTCAAGAATCATATCAATACCCCGTAACGAGGCTTTGATGCCTGCTGTGTCGCCATCAAAGAGGACAATGATATTCTTTGTAAATCTGCTGAGGAGTTGAATCTGGTCATCGGTAAGTGAAGTACCCGAAGAAGCTACTACATTTTCGATACCCACTCTATGCATAGCTAGCACATCTGTATAGCCTTCTACTAAGTAACCGCTATTTTCTTGTTTGAGCCGTTGCTTGGCCTGATAAATTCCATAGAGGGCCTTACTTTTCTGATAGACAACTGTCTCAGGTGAGTTGATGTACTTGGGTTTGTTTTTCTCTGATTGCAGTATTCTTGCGCCAAAGGCAATGACTTTTCCTCCCACATTATGAATAGGGAAGATCACCCTATCTCTGAAGCGGTCATACGTTTTACTTTCTTTCTGAATAATGAGCCCTGATTTTTCTAATAACGCCTCACTGTAGCCTTTTTGTTTAGCAAACTGGTAAAACGCATCCCAGGTATCAAGGCTATAGCCTAGCGCAAATTTTTCGATAAGCGGTTGGGGGAAGCCTCTTTCTTTTAAATAGCTCAGCCCAATACGTTGGCCTTCCTTTTGCTTCCACAGGATGTTTGTATAATATTCCTTCGCGATGTCCAGCAGAATGTAAAGGCTATCTTTTTCATTTTGTTGTTGTTGGTGACTTTCTTCATTTTCTTCTTCCCTGATGACTATTCCATATTTTTTTGCCAGGTATTTAATAGCTTGTGGAAAGCTTATTCCTTCAATTTCCATGACAAAAGTGATAGCATCTCCACTTACGCCACAACCAAAACATTTGTAAAAACCTTTGGTAGGAGCAACCGAGAAAGAAGGGGTCTTTTCATGGTGAAAGGGGCAACACGCCCATAAATTTTGGCCTTTCCTTTTGAGGGTAATAAAATCCGTCACAACTTCTTCGATGTTAACCCTGCTTTGCACTTCTGCTATGGTTTGCTGGCTGATCGTCATGCTTTCTTCCTTGAAAGTGATGGGACTGTTGGGTAGTGATTGCCCTACAACAACTATCAAATTTACAACTTTTTGCAGAGAAATGACTTCCCTTGAGATGTGTGGCGTATTAATTGAGAAAGGGTCTTGACTAGGTCGTGTGGACATTGTTATAAAGCCATACTAATATGGTTTCAATCGTGCCCCAAACAAGAAAACGATAGCTTATCATATTGTGTAACACACTCAATGCATACTTTCTTACTATAGAATAGCACTTTATATAGAAATAATATTTAAATTTCAATCGAATATCCACCACGACCTAAATCATAAGCTTCTCGCTCGTGCCAGTTAGCTGTTTGCCAGAGGTGGCTTACAGAGGGAACTTCTGGAAGCAGCTCCCCTGGTGTATTTCTAGGTATTCCTATTTTGATCAGTAGCTGCACATCACAGGGAATGGAATAGAGGTTGTAACTCACTTCCAAGGTACCTGCTTCAGGGCCATTATCAATGGCGGTAAGGCAAACAAGGGAATCAAAAGCAGTAAATTAGGGGCTATGCGCAAAGGAAGTGAGCAAATCTCCCTATTTATCTAGCCAATTGCAAAACTCACGCTACTTTCATTAGGGGAGAAAATATTTTGAAATGTTAAAAATAAATACTAAAATTGATAAAAAATAAAAGTGAATAATTTTTTTAACAAACCTTCGCAAAAGGAGGGATGCAAAGACTACCAAAGAAGTCAGCTATATGTTCAACCCTAAAGGTCTAATCAATCATGAAGACATCACTTTCTCATCTACCCCCAGAAAAGCAGGAAGAGATAGCCATTATTAGGGAAATTATTCTTGCGAACGCTCCGGCCGAGATGATTATCTTGTTTGGCAG
>JAKSDE010000469.1 GCA_022360235.1 Cytophagales bacterium | reverse complement strand
TTTGCCTAATGTGTTTTGAAATTTACATTAACTGAAAATTCCTTAAATGTACTGTTATATATCATGCATTTGATATCTGTTGAGTTTGAAAATTGATGTGATATTTTGCACAATTTATAAACTTTATGTTCATGATATTATATATGATTGGGCATTGTTATTTTTAAGGTCCATGATTCTCAGATGTTTATTGGGAGTTTGATGCTGTGATATTGCTTCAACTTAGAACCTCGCTTGAGTTAATGGGAAGGTGTTGTGATTGTATGTGATGCCATTGCTAAGAACTCTGCCATGTCCATAGGAAGTTCTGAAGACTTTGCCCAAAGAAGAAATGAATGGTGTTGCAAAGTTTCTTGAGTCAAGAGAACTCCTTCGTGAGGCATTGGAAGTTGCAACAGACCCAGACTATAAGTTTGATCTAGCAGTTCAGTTGAACGACCTTCCTGTTGCTCATCAAATTGCTCAAGAGGTCGACAGTGAAGTAAAATGGAAGCAGTTGGGGCAATTGGCCATGAGTGCAGGTGAAACTTGGTTGCAACCACATTGCAATATCGAGCCAGATATGATCTTGAGACTTGCCTGATATCAGCCCTTCAACAAGAAAACAAATAATCTGCACGTTTTTATGAATTGGTGTACTATTTTATATTCAGTTGTCAAATATTGGAAGTGATAAGTTTGATGCAATGTTCAATCGAAGATGGGGACTGATGGTTATGAATGATCATTGGCTCCTTTCTGTAGGAAAATTAACTTTGGCGGAGGAATGCCTGTCAAAGGGCAGAGACTTGCCAGGACTTTTGCTTTTGGTCACAGCTCGTGGCTCACGATCAAAACTGAAAGAGCTCATACCAATGGCCAAGGAGCAAGGGAAAAGCAATATTGCATTCATGGCACATTTTCTTCTTGGAGATTTAGACGAGTGTATTCAGTTGCTTCTGGAGAGTGGACGCATGCCAGAAGCAGCATTCTTTGCCCGAACCTATGCACCTAGCAAGATGTCTGACGTGGTATCCCTTTGGCAGGACGATTTGAAGAAGATCAACCCCAAGGTGTAGCATTTGCATTGTTACAAATCTCCAAGATCGTAAGATTTCCTGCTCTTCTGCTTATTTTGATTGCATTTTATGAGGTTTTCCCAGGCAGGACAGACAATTTTCACGGTATGTTTTGTTGCTGTATTTCTTTTTCTGGCATTGGAAGATTTATGCATCTTAATACCATATCCAAAGCCAACGTCAGACGAATGTTGATGTTCTTTCTTTGCTAGGCTGCTGAATCTCTGGCTGACCCTGTTGAGTACCCGAACCTCTTTCCAAATCTCGAATTAGCACTGAGGGCAGAGCAGTTCTCGCGTCAACGGTATCAGAATCCAATTTCCGCTTCACAATTTTCGCAATACGAAGGTTCAAATGCAATCAATTTGATTGAAGAAATGGAGAGGTTAGGAATCAGCGAGGGTGAGACACCCGCAGAAAATGGAAACATTGGTCGGCATGGACTTGAAAATGGGATGGAGCCCAATCGACAACCTGTGGATGAATTCATTGGTGCAGGTGTGATGAACCTCTGCCAGAAATTTATGGAACCTTGCTGACATGTATGCATTGATTCAAAAAGAATGAGCATGCGGTTTCAGTCGTTGTGGATCATTGTCGAGGTATCCATTCTTATTTTGTTATGCAGAACCAGCATCAGCAATGGATGAGGACACAGGTCCCTCAATGTATCAAAACCGAGATTATGCAAATGCTAGCCAACCCGAAGATCCCCCCCACCCAAACCAGAATATCAATCCAGCCATTGAAGATGAAAGTGACGATAATGCTGGTGATGATGATCTAGACTGGGGCTTAGTTCGCGAGGAAGGAAATGGTTGATATTGGAGAATCGCTGAGGCGACT
>JAKSDE010000057.1 GCA_022360235.1 Cytophagales bacterium | reverse complement strand
ATCTCATTACTTTGGTTGGGCTTTCCTGGCGGCTTCGCCCCAAACAGTTGCCCGTTTCGCACCGTCCAGTTGGCAATAGGGCATAGACGCGGCCCTATCTCGTTCTATGAGCACTCTCCTAATGGCGCCTCGTGTCACACAAATAAAGTCACTGCTATGCCATCGGCCCCATAGCTTATAGTCTTGGTGGTAAATATTTTGTAACTTGCAGAGTGGATAAGTCTATTAAATTAGGGGACACAAATAGGAGATGCCAATACGTTTAAACGCTTAAAAGTGCTCGACAAAGTAAAATATGCAGGGCATAACCATGCGGTCAATAAGCTACGATGGACAAAGCACAAAAATCAACGCATTGCTTGCGTTGATGATACCACTATCTCGGTCTGGAATCTAAATTTTTACAAACATCATGCTAATAACGCCTATTGAAAAAAAAAAAAAAAGCTTTGAAAAAAGTTTTAGAGGATACAACGTAGATGAAGTAAATGCTTTCTTACATTCAATCGCCCTTGTATGGGAAAAAATGACTATAGAATGTAATGAACTAAAGCGAGTCCTAGAAAGTAATCAAAAAGAAGTGAATAGACTTCACGCTGTAGAGAATGCACTGCTCAAAAACGTACAAGATGCAGAAGCTACGGCTAACAACATTATTAAGCAAACTGAAAAAGCAGCAGCCCTCAAAATAAGAGAAACAGAAATAGAAGCAAAAGAAATTATCCAAAAAGCTGAAAACAAAGCCAAAGCCATTGAAGAAGAAAGCAATGCAAACCAACAACAACTTACTAACCAACTGAACGAAAAGCTACAAAAAATCGAAAAAACTATTCAGGAACATGAGGACTATCGTGATGAACTAATACAACAATTTCAACAAATAGCCGAAGATATCTTACAAAAAATTCGAAGTATCAAAAATATACACCAGCATAACACGAATGGTAAAGATAGTCAAAAGAACCTACAAGAAGCTTCTATAAAGCAAGATAAACCGTATATTACTGTGCAGTAAAATAAATGATTGGCATTATTTCATTGGAAGGACTAGCATTTTTTGCGCATCATGGCTGTTCTGAAGAAGAACAAAGTGTAGGAGGTAGATATATGGTTGATATTGAGATTACTACCAACGTGATGAATGCTACAATTCATGATGATATCAACGAAACGATCGATTACAGCAAAGTTTATGCGGTTGTTGCTGAAGAAATGAAAATCTCCTCCCAACTATTAGAAAACATTGCGAAGAGAATCATCGATAGTGTATTTATACATTTTTCAAAAGCTCAAGCAGTGAAAGTGCGTGTT
>JAKSDE010000221.1 GCA_022360235.1 Cytophagales bacterium | reverse complement strand
TCTTTTTTGTTATGTCTTCTTCAGCGCTTTGTTCATTTCTATACGATCTTTTTCTTATTTAAACTAAATCCTACAACGCAATCATTAAAGTTAGTGCCAAGGGTAGAATCTGGTTTAGACTAAAATAGGTTGCTAAATTTTTCATAGCTGATATTGAATTTTAATTTAAAAAAGTAAATATATTGAATTATTATTTTCAAAACTATTTTCTAGTTCTTAGTTCCGATGGATAGAATCAAGTAATAGTAGTATGAACAATAAACACGCCATAGAAGCTTGTGGTGGAGAAAGTCAAGCTATTTATCCCTATCATATTTTTTAATTTCGGCCTCACACAGCTCCTTTGTAAGTGTTTCTAAGACCTTGACGCGTTCAGCCAGATAGTCTAGCTCCTCTTTGGTGATGACGTAACTCTTTTTTCTATACCGTGCATCAATGTAGGCTTTTTGAAGCAGTTTAAAAAGTCGCTTCTCTTCTTCCGTGGAACGAGGGAAGGCAGTAGCCATCTCCGCCTTTATTTTGCTGGCTAGATTGCCTAATTTTTCAATATCATGCAGCTTAGGCTTGTAATCAGTAAATACTAGCAGAAAAGTCGTATAATAGTCCTCAGTGGCTTGATGAAGTTCAAAGGCTGCTTCTTTGTATTCTTGCTCTTTTAAATAGAAATTGAATCCTTTGAGAGAGCT
The DNA here is from genome assembly GCA_022360235.1 of Cytophagales bacterium. Classification (GTDB taxonomy): domain Bacteria; phylum Bacteroidota; class Bacteroidia; order Cytophagales; family Amoebophilaceae; genus JAKSDE01. The sequence goes on along the minus strand of JAKSDE010000221.1, from coordinate 627 downwards.
TTTAGCAGCTTCAAACCAATCTTCAAAGTAGTCTTGTGCTTTCTTTTTGCGTTTTTGGGGGCTCAGCGGTTGGGGGGTAGCGAGCTGGTAATTGCCCTTATCATAGAGCAGGGTCCCTTCCTTCAGAAGGTCGACAAAGAAGTAGTAATTATCTCTGATCTTCTCATTGAGAAAGCCGATGCCATGGGCAATGATATGAGTATCTGTCAGCATTTTCCGTTCACGAATCTTATTTTCTATACTACTCCATCGCCACTCTTTCTCTGCACTCCTTTCTTTTTTGGTAACTACAAGAATGTCAAAGTCACTCGCATACTCGTAGATAGTTTCATCTTCTACATAAAGGTCTTCTACCCATTTTCCTGTACTATGACTACCAAATAGGATAATCATCTCAACAGGAGCGTTAGCAAGTATGATTTCCTTAATTATGGCTAGCTCTTCCTGCTTTTTAGGGGGTAGATGGGAAAGTGATGTTTGCATGAGTCTTTTTTGTTATGTCTTCTTCAGCGCTTTGTTCATTTCTATACGATCTTTTTCTTATTTAAACTAAATCCTACAACGCAATCATTAAAGTTAGTGCCAAGGGTAGAATCTGGTTTAGACTAAAATAGGTTGCTAAATTTT
>JAKSDE010000058.1 GCA_022360235.1 Cytophagales bacterium | reverse complement strand
TCAATACCATGGCTCTTTACCACAGCACCAGCTAGGCGGTTTGTAAGCTCTTCCTATAAAGCGCTTACGGCGGGCCCACCGCCATCTCATTTACAGCATGCAAATGAACTTGTTTATTCATTTGCTTCGTGACACACCCTAGCAGAACAATTATTTGCATGACTTCACGTCGCACCGGAACCCAGAACTAAATTAAGGGCTGACTACTCTACCGCTAAATAAGGCTTCATTTTTTCTAAATCATCTTTATCGATGAGTGGTAGTGCTAGCAAGTCTTCTACAGCAGCAAAGTTTCCATGTTGCTCTCTATAGGCAATGATGTTTTTAGCATGTTTGTAGAGAATATAGGGATGAGAAACTAACGCTTTGAAATGGTAGGTGTTAATATTCATTTTTCTAGGCTTGAAAGCAGGAACGATATACGTATACTTTGCTAGGCGCTCAATTACTGCTTCTTGAAGTCCGTATACTTCTTTATATTGATCTTTGCTAATAAACCCTCCTAGCTTATCTCGATACTTGACTATTCTCTTTGCTAGTGTAACGCCTATCCCGCTTATTTGCTTTAACTGGGTTGTATCCGCACTATTAATATCAAATGGCTGCATTATTTTTTTATTACTAGTATGCTTATTTGTTTTATTGTCTAGTGAAGCTTTATCAGCGACTAATTGGGAGGGAAAATGTTTGGAAGTAGCTTGGGATTGTTCGGGCATTAATAAATTTTTTGCTTCGAGTAAGCCCATCATGCTGTCTAGCAAAGCCATATCTTCTTCATAGTTTGCTTCATCACTTACCTTATGCTTGTCGTAGAATCTTAAGGTCTGTGGAAATAGCAAAAAGGTGATTATTAAGAACAGAAGTATTACCACCCCATTCGTTTCAGCTTTGGAGAAGCCAAAATAATCATGAATTTTATACTTTAGCCATTTAATCATCTACTTCAAAAGTAAGCATTTATTGAATATAAAAAATGCTATTAAACTAATAAGATGCTTTCAAACAGCCAAAGTAATCCAACAAATTGAAAGTAGAGAACGCAGCTACCAAGGCTTTTAGTCTTGACAAGCATTTTTAAATAATATGGACTTCAGGCACCAGTTCAATGTCAAATTTGTGCGCCACTGATGCTTGAATATCAAGGGCTAGCTGCTTAATTTCGGTTCCTTTGGCTTTCTTGTAGTTTACTAAAATCAATGCTTGTCGATCATGAACACCTACTTTATCCCTTCTTTGGCCTTTCCAGCCACACTGCTCAATGAGCCAAGCAGCAGGTATCTTCACTTTTGCCTGCCCGTGTTTATAACCAGGTATCGTAGGGTAAACTGCTTGCAACCGTTCAAAATTAGTAGTATTAATTTCAGGATTCTTGAAAAAACTACCTGCATTACCCATCTGCTTAGGATCGGGCAATTTACACTGTCGAATGCGAATGATTGCATCACTGATGGCTTTGATAGATAGTTCCTTTACATGCATGGCTTCTAATGTAGCCTTAATAGCCCCATACTCGGTACGGAAGAGCGGTTGCTTTTGTAATCTTAGGGTGACACTAAGAACAATATACTTTCCTTTGAGTGTATTTTTAAAAATACTGTCTCTGTAGCCAAATGTACAAGCTGCTTGATCGAAAACTTTGAGTGCCCCTGTGCTAATCTCCAGAGCCTCCAATGCTTCAAAAACCTCTTTAATCTCAACACCATAGGCCCCAATATTCTGCATTGGTGCAGCCCCTACGGTACCTGGAATAAGCGATAAATTCTCAATGCCTGCATAGCCATGGTCAATACAGTATACAACCAAAGTATGCCAATTGACACCTGCCCCTGCTTTGATCCATACATACCTATCATCTTCCTTTACTTTTTCGATACCTTCGATAGCCATTTGTAGGACCAGGCCAGGAAAATTTCTTGTAAATAAAATGTTACTTCCGCTGCCTAGCATTAACTTAGGAATCGTCTTAAAAGCTTCATCCATTAGAAGTTCATACAAGTCCTGCACGCCTGTGACCTGTACCAAATAGCGCGCCTTCACGTCAATGCCAAAGGTATTGAATGATTTAAGTGAAAAATTTTTTTGTATATGTATACCCATAATGCACTAAAATCTAGCACATGTTACTTTGCCAAAGTCAAATATACCTAGTAAGCTGGAAACTATCCTATGGTAGGCAGCCAAGGAGAGACACGCAGCCATGGTAAAACTTCTGCTCAACAAGCTAGCAGCAATCAATGAAAAACGCTTGAGTACGTACAGAGGGAAGCATTGGGTAATGGCCGAAGTAGGCGCATAAGTCCTGAAGTCTAGGACTATAGTGAATCCTTGCCCTCAGCAATGGAAAACTTGCCTTGATAGATTTTTCCACAAGGGGGCTGTAGAATCTTAAAGAATTCTACCAAATTATAGGCCTGTATTGGCTTTAAAAGGAGATTTTTAGAAAAATTAGGGAAGCTTTCTACAGGCCCACAAGAACAAACTTGTTTGTAGCTACGATGTTCCCCTACCTCAACGTTAATGTATCGTACTAGTTTTAGCTAATAAATTCAATATAAAAACGTATAAGTTATAGGGAGTGTTGAAAACATTTGTATTAGCCCTATAATTAGTCTATATTAAACGCAATATGAATGCAAATAAAAAAATAAAGATCTTATGTGTCGATGGAGGAGGAATAAAAGGGGTTATACCAGCAAGAATTTTGCAAGCAATAGAACAGACAACGCAGCAGAGAATCTTTGAATTATTTGACATAGCCATAGGCACAAGTACAGGCGGTTTAGTAGTACTCAGCTTAGGGGTAGGAACTGATAATACAGCAAAATACAAAGCGGCAGATCTGGTTAATTTCTATGTAGATAGCGCAAAAAAAATATTTACTAAATCATTCGTAAGAAAGATAATTACAGGATTCTCTTTATGGGGTGCTAAATATAGTAATAAGCAATTAGACCGCTTATTCCAAGAAATATTTGACGATGCATTGTTAAGCGAAACTTTGTATGCTGCCTACATACCTTTTTATTCGCTCAGCGATGCTGAACCCCGTATAGCCAATACGCCCCTAGCAAAAAAGAGTGATGATTATAACTTTTACTTAAAAAACATATCAGTAGCTGCGGCTGCAGCACCCACCTATTTTGCTCCTGCAGAGTTTACAAATGTATCCGGCAGTAAGCAATATAAGGGGACAGATGGTGGTATCTTTGCTAATAACCCTGAGCTAATAAGTATAATCGCTGCCCATTATAAAAATCCAAGCTTTGATAGAGACAATGTAGTAATCGTATCAATGGGAACAGGAGAGGTAGAAAAGACTACGCCAATGCTCACTAACGATGGTATAATAGGCTGGCTAAAAGACGAAGATTTCGTTGATTTAATACTACGTTCTGAAAGTGAAATAACAGAATTAATTGTAAAAGCTGCCTTTCCAAAGCACTACAGATTGCAAGTAGCAATACCCAAGCCATTAAGTGCGCTTGATGATGCAGCTAATGTGCCCCCACTCTTAAAGTGTACTGAGAATTATATAGCAAGAAACGCTTCGATAATTAAAGAAGTATGTAACGTAATAACAAACTAATACATAAATTTTTGTGAGATAAAACGCTCATCTAAGTGTAAAACACAGTATTTATACTGGTTAAGGGCTGACTGGTTAAGATAGCTAAAATTAACGATTAAGTAAAATTTGGGGGTGGTTACAGAAACTTTTGATACAGCCCCTAGCTCGAGTTAATGTTACGTGTCAAAGCTTGGTAATACTTATAAAAAGCTGCTTGATATTCTTGTGCAAGCGCTTCTTGCCCTTCTTCCTGCAAAATTCTCCCTATTTCTTGGAGGATAGCAAGATTTTTCTGGGTACTATAATCAAACTGAGGACCTGATTTGAGTCTGTAGGCTAAGATTTCTTCGGATCTTTCGCCCATCTTGCGGGCAATTCCTAGTGCTTTTTCATTTTCTCCGAGGGCAAAAAGCATCGCTATCATAGGAATATTAGCTGGATCATAAGGAATGGCTACATCGGGTATTTGTTCTAAACATTTCAATAACACCTTACTTGCTTTTTCTACTTTCCCCTCCTGCAATAAAGCCTCTGCTAACGTACTAAAAGCAACTCGATGGTTACTAACAAAGTTTTTGTAATTCTCATCATAATAAACTTTGGGATTATCCAACGCTCGCCAATAAGACTTGTTCATCATGTTATCATACATCACTTCTGTATTGACCATAGGGAAGGAGACGGTGTCTTTGATAGGTAACAATCGATAAGCCAAGCCTTCTTGCACCACATAATCTTTTAAGTCAAGATAAATACCATGTAAAGAGGTATGATTGAAATAGATAGGCCTTTCCCAATTACTGCTGACGATGAGATCTAAAATCACCAAGTCTTTCTTTTCTAGCGCGCGCTCCTTTAAGCTCCACACCATATTTTTAACCAACAAATGTTTTTTATCATCTGAAATAATGCCTTTTGCTAGTATATCCTCCTTATCTATCTTCAGGCACATCATTTTCGAAGGAATGATATTACTATCTAGTCCATTAGTTAATTGTAAGCGAGGGTGTTCTTCTCTAATAAGTCGAAGGTATTGCCTTACATCAATAGGTGTTCGAATAGCGGGGTCTTGTATGTAGGGTAAAATATCATTCAAGCCATGTTGTCTATAATTTTCCTTTGTCAATGAGAGGGGTAAGGGAGCAGACATATGCGACTGACGTCTCATCTGCGCAATGTACCAATCCGTATTAGCATAAGAAAGTACAATGACACGAACATCTGTTCTAAAGCCTTCTACTTCCTGCACATACCAAAGAGGAAAGGTATCGTTGTCTCCTCCTGTAAATAATATCGCATTCGGTGCACAAGAGGCGAGCATATTTTTTGCTGCGTCTACCGAAAAGTAGCGACGTGATCGATCATGATCGTTCCAGCCTTGGAAGGCCATCAACGTAGGCGCTACCAGACAGAGGGCAGCGCTTACTGTGATAACAGTTTTCGGACTCTGAAAGAATTTTTTCAAATAGTCAATAACAGCCAGTACGCCTAGACCAATCCAGATGGTGAAGATCAAGAAAGAGCCTACATAAATATAGTCTCGCTCGCGGGGTTCAACGGGTGGTGGATTGAGAAAGAGCACCAAGGCCATGCCAAGTATAAAAAACAAGGTCGATACTATCCAAAAGCGTTTCACATCATTTTTGTATTGGAAAATAAGGCCTAAAAGACCTAGGAGTAATGGCAACATTAGATAATTGTTTCTCGCTCGGTTATGGGTGATAGCCTCAGGTACTTTTTTTAAAGCATCGAGGGGGGTGAGCCATCTAGCGCCTTGGTGATCGCTCTCTCTCCCTGCAAAATTCCATAGAAAGTAGCGGAAATAGAAATACCCTAACTGATGCGTGAAGAGATAATATAAATTATGTTTAAACGTTGGCTTCTGTCCTTTTTTCAAGTTGAGTAAAGTGCGGTAATAGGCTGGATGTTGTCTGCTTTCATCATTACTCCAAATTCTAGGTAAGATCGTCATGTCCTTCGGATTATACACTGGACTATATTTATAACCTACCATTTCATAATTATTTTCCCCTTTTCTATAGATTGGGGCTCCTTCTTTTCGACCCGTGGCATGGGCTGTAAAGTAGGGGCCATACAACAATGGTCGGTCACCATATTGCTCTCTTTTTAAATAAGAAATAAAGCTTATCACATCATCGGGACTATTTTCATTGAGGGGAGGGTTGGCATTCGAACGAATGAGTACCAAGGCATAGGAGGAGTAACCAATAAGGATAAAGGTTAAACAGAGTAGGGCTACATTTAAAATCTCTTTTTGTTTTTTAATGGAATAATGTATCCCATAAACCACACTACTGATAAGCAGGAGGCCAAAAACAACAGCGCCACTGCCAAAAGGGAGGGTTAGCCTATTGACAAAGAATAGCTCAAATTTTAGAGCAAGGGTGGGTAAGCCTGGTATAATGCCTATGTATATAGTAGCAATGATCAGTCCACTCACGATGAGCGCAAAGATAGCGCCCTTGAACGTAGCTTGTTGGCTCGTTTTGAAGTAAAAGATAAGCGCCAAGGCAGGGATTGTTAATAAACTAAAGATACGTAAGCCAATACTAATGCCTACCAAGTAAGCAATTAATAACAGCCATCGATGTGCTAGTTGACGATTTTCAGTGAGTTCCCAATTGAGCATAGCCCAAACAACCAAAGCCATGATGAGTGTAGAGGAGGCATAGGTTTCTGTTTCGGTTGCTGTAAACCAGAAGGTATCGCAGAAGGTAAGTGCCAAGGCACCAGTAATACCCGCTGCCCATATAGAAAGTGCTTCAGCAGAGAGGAGTGTTTGTGCATTTTTTTGGAAGAGCTTTCTGCCTAATAAAGAGATGATTCTAAACACCATCATCACAGATCCAGCACTAGCAAGCACTGAACTCATGTTCGTCCAAAATGCAACTTTCGTAACATCGCTACCTGCAAGAAAGGAGAACATTCTGGCCAGTAATAGAAAAAAAGGAGCCCCTGGTGCATGTGGTACTTCTAGTTTAAAAGAGGTAGCAATATACTCAGCGCAATCCCAAAAGCTAGCTGTAGGCTCTACGGTAAGTGTATAAACAATAGTTGCTACTAGAAAAAGTGCCCAACCAATAAGCACATTTATTTTACCGAAGTTTTTCATTGGACGCAATTGTATTGAAAATGCTTTCAACTAACTATTGGGTTGAAGAGCTATTAAAACCAAAACAACGTTATTAAATTTACGGCAAGGTAATCAAAAATAATTAAACGATGGCCCTTCCACTCACTCAATAAACTAGTCGGCCTTATTGGCAAGAAAAACCTTTTATCGAAACTAGGAACCAGGAACTCGGAACTAGAACTTAGCCTGCGGTTGAGAAAATATTTTGAAATGTTAAAAATAAATATGATAATTGATATACAATAAAAGTGAACAATTTTTTTATCAAGCCTACGCAAAAGAAAGGATGGAAAGACTACAAGAGAAGTTAGCTACATGTTCAACCCTAAAGGTCTAATCAATCATGAAAACATCGCTT
>JAKSDE010000059.1 GCA_022360235.1 Cytophagales bacterium | reverse complement strand
TATGGCCCTACAGGCGTAGGGGTCTTATATGGCAAAAGAGCCTTACTAGAAAGTATCCCTCCCTATCAAGGAGGAGGTGAAATGATTGATAAAGTGACCATGGAGCAAACTACCTACAATGAGATACCTTATAAGTTTGAGGCAGGCACTCCGAATATTGCCGATATCATAGCCTTCAAAGAAGCACTCTCTTTTATAGCACAATTAGGAAAAGAAAGTATGGCTCGTCATGAAGCGGAATTATTAACTTATACCCATAAAAAGTTAAGCCGCCTCGACAAGGTTCGATTCATTGGCACGGCTCAAAACAAAATCGGGGTAATTTCATTTATCATAGAAGGTATGCATCACCTAGATGTTGGCATGTTATTAGATGCCAATGGCATTGTTGTAAGAACAGGGCATCATTGTACCCAGCCCTTAATAGCGCGTTTTGGCATAGAGGGAACTGTACGTGCTTCTTTTGCTGTTTATAATACGAAGGAAGAAGTCGACCGACTCGTGGAGGTTGTAGAAAGAATTATGAGAAAAAAGAAATGAATTTCTTAGCAAAAAATGAAGAATATGTCCATTCTATCTATCGACGAAATACAGGAGCAAATTATTAAGGAGTTTGCAGCCTTAGAGGATGATAAAGAAAGCATGATCACCTACATCATGGAATGCGGTAATAAAATGCCTTCGTTAGAAGACTATTATAAAACGGACCATAATACAATCACAGGCTGTATGTCTAAAGTATGGTTGGTGCATGAGAAAGAAGGAGACTGTCTTATTTTTAAGGCAGATAGCAATACAGAAATCACCAGAGGGCTCATTAGTTTGCTTATTCGTGTGTTTTCTAGACAAAAAGTTGATGATATCATCAACACACATGTTTATTTCATTGATAAAATCGGAATGGGCCAACTCATTGGCTCTCAAAGATCGAACGGTTTTGCTAATATGATTAAACAGATAAAACTACTTGCCCTTATGCATAAGACCAAGATGGAACAACAGGAGGAGCTGGCGATAGAAAATGACCCCTCTACCCATTCAACACATAGGCAAAGATGAGTGGCGCGACGATAGTTGCATCTGACTCGATGATAAATCGAGGCGTATCTACCCCCAGTTTTCCCCAAGTAATTTTTTCATTAGGCACTGCACCAGAATAAGATCCATAGCTTGTATGAGAGTCAGATATTTGGCAGAAGTAGTTCCAAAAAGGCACCCCTTCTTTTTGTAAATCTTGATAGAGCATCGGTACGACACAAATAGGAAAATCTCCTGCAATGCCTCCTCCAATTTGAAAGAAGCCTACCCCTTTTCCTTCACAGTTAGCCATATACCAGTCTGCCAGCCTAATCATATACGCCGTACCTGGTTTAACAACCGAGGGCTTAATGTTTTTCATCATACAATGGGCTGCAAAGAAATTGCCCAACGTAGAATCTTCCCAGCCAGGTACTACAATAGGAAGTTTTTTTTCACAAGCAGCCACTACCCATGCGTCCTTGGGGTCAATCTGATATTCATCTTTCAAAACACCACTGTCAATTAATTGATAAATATATTCATGTGGCAAGAAGCTTTTGTTTTCCTCATAAGCCTTTTGCCACAGTTTTGTAATATGTTTTCCTATCTTTCGCATAGCCTCTTCTTCTGGAATGCAGGTATCCGCCACGCGGTTATACTGATTTTTAAGTAAGGCTGATTCCTCTTCTACAGATAAATCTTGGTAATTAGAAATTTGTTTATATTGGTTATGTGCCACTAAATTGAATATATCTTCTTCTAGGTTGGCCCCTGTGCAAGAAATGATATGTACTTTGTCTTCACGAATCATCGTGGCTAATAGTTTGCCTAGCTCAGCAGTACTCATTGCACCTGCTAAGGTCAACATCATTTTCCCTCCCTTTTCGAGATGCTCAACATACGCTGCTGCTGCTTCTTTAAGTTTAGCTGCATTAAAGTGGAGGAAGTATTTTTCGATAAATTGAGAAATCGCTCCTTTTTTCACGTCTTTTGACTTCTTATGTGGTATTTAATAAAAATTATGTAACCCCAAGTTAATACTTTTCTTCTAAAAGAAGCTTTTCTTTCTTAATCAAAATTTGAATTTTATTCTACACAAATAGCCTTAAGGATAGAAGCAGGAAGTTCAGAAGGCAGCACAGTGTGGGCCGTTACAGGGTGGAGTTCTACCTTGTTTTACCATTCCTGCTCCTCCTGAGAGGAGAACCTAAAACTCGGAACCCGGAACCCAGAACTATGAACTCGCTACGCCCAGCACTTTCTTTGCTTCTTCGACCGGCGGAAATTCCATCACAAACTCGGCGTAAGAACCCTCCCCTTGTTTTGACTGACAGTAGATGCGACCGTCTAATCCTTCCATGATCTTTTTACACACTCCTAACCCTATCCCACTCCCTACGTTACTACCCGTGTAAAATGGCTCAAATATCTTGGACAACTTATCGCGAGGAATTCACTCCCCATCATCTTTGAGATGGAAACGACGATTTTTATCGTCTAGCCAGAGCATTAGCTGACAATCATACCCGGCATGACGATGCGCATTCTTCAACAGGTTGTAAAACATATGCCAAAGCGCCTTCTTGTCTGCCAGCACAGTAAAATCATTCGCTTTTTTAAAAGTGATGTTCTTCCTTTGCGCATCCTCCATATGTAGCGCTGTAGCGCGTCGGATACACTCGCTTTCAACGAAAGCTCCTCTAAACGGCGGCGCTTCCTCCCATGAGCAGATAGGCAACCGTAGCAACCATACGATCCGCTAAGTCATGGGCTAGGCTGAATCACACGCTCTTGCTCTTGTTGAATAAAAGCATAGCGAATCTCTATAGAATTAGCCGTTTGGGTCAAAGATGCGCTCACTTCTTTGCAAAACGTTTCCCTTTGGATTTCGGTACGGCTTTGCTATGGAAGGGGTGAGTGAATAGTCCCTTGATGGGACCTGGCAAAGCTAGGATAGTTGAGCAAGCTCTTCTCTGTTGAGGCCAGTTGCTTTAGAAATAATATCAAGGGGTATTCCTTGTTGAATTAAATTTTTAGCCGTTTCAAGAATACCTTCTTCTCTACCTTCTTCTTTGCCAATCTTTATGCCTTCTTCTCTACCTTCTTCTCTACCTTCTTCTTTGCCAATCTCTATGCCTTCTTCTCTACCTTTTTCTTTGCCAATCTTTATGCCTTCTTCTCTACCTTTTTCTTTACCAATCTTTATGCCTTCTTCTCTACCCTCTTCTCT
>JAKSDE010000061.1 GCA_022360235.1 Cytophagales bacterium | reverse complement strand
ACAGTACCCGTGACTTTCCCAGCACTTTGCTGCCCGTAAGCGGAAAATGCCATCATAAAAATTATCGCCAAAAGGTAGCATAAGCCCTTGGCTGGAATTAGTACGTATTCTTTTTGCATAATAGTTAGTGTTGTTAAGGTTATTAAATGAATGATGAGAATTTGATCAACTGACCAGGTGCAGGTTTCATAAAAACTACATGTAGTGGTAAATTCAAACGGACGATATGGGGACTCGAATGGGCCTAGGAAACCATGGGAAATCCCAAAACACGTTAATACCAGGAGATTGTCTGCATTCACTATTGCTGCTAATTCTCTAATTTAAGACCTGGGCGTGCAGCTAGCGACAGCCGGAATAGGCTGAAATAAGGCTCATAAGCTTCCCGTTCTCCGCAGGCTGCAAACTCTTATGTTGTTAATGGCAGGTATTCTGACTTACCCCAGTTTTAGCGCCTTCCCATCTTCACTATGAAAACAGTGACATCTTGCTAAAACCCTTTTAAGAGGCTCACAGCAGCGGGAACTGTTGCCGATTCTCACGGCATTCCCTTTTAATCTGCAACTAATCGTTGCAAAACCAATAACGCTCCAAAAGTATGATAAAGGACTCGCAACCAAAAATGTTGTCTTCCTCATAGTCATATGACTTTTGTCAGTTTTTGTTTTCCTTCGGCTTTATGCCTAATACAAGATGACTATGCGTGAGGTATTGGAAGGCTCTCGATCAGTTGGCAATCGGCAAAGGGCAGTAGGCAAAAAAATAGGGCGAGGTACAGCCTACTGCTGACTTATAAGAAGGGTATCACTGAAAATTCAATTAGCGGATGGAGGGGGGACATCCAGGAACAGCGCAGCACATTTGAGGCCTGTGGGCAAGCGGCCTGTAAGGGCTGGCAAAAGAAAATGAAAACCGGGCTTAGAACCACAAAATCCCGCTTAAACTGCTTATGGCGAGGCTAGCATTACCCGAAACATCTTAAAAAGATAGCTTAACTTGCCAAAATTAAACGTT